>NZ_JBEXRZ010000005.1:0-86331 GCF_040613325.1 Streptomyces sp. NPDC006283
GCCACGATCGGGAAATCCGCCCCTACGATCTCCGTCTGCGGGCGAGGCCGCCCGGCGGACCACCCGGGCCGCGACGCTCGGCTCGGTCGGCCGCCGCCCGGCCGTCCTGCCAGCCGTCGGGGTCCGTCGCGCCCCGCACGCGCGTGGTCGTCGTCCGCGGGAACATCCGGTCGGTGTGCGACGTCACCGCCACGTCCCGTGAGGCCAGCACCGGGAGCAGGTCCGCCGTCACCACCTCGTCGGCGACCGCGGCGAGATGTTCGCCCAGTCGACTGGCGTACGCCGTCCAGAACGACTGCCGGAACGTCTTTGTCCGCTTGCGGCCGCCCGCGCGCTGCGCGGACTCCGCCTTGGCCAGCGCACCCGCCCCTTGGACGAGCAGCGAGGTGTAGAGCAGCTCGACCGACTCCAGGTCGCCCTCGAAGCCGACGACGGTCGAGAAGTCGAAGGAACCGTTCCACACGGCCCGGCAGCGGTTCGCACGGGCGACCGCGTCGAGGAGGACCGCCTTCGCCGTCTCGTACGGCGCGTCCACCCCGATCCGGCACGCCGAGGGGGCGTCCGGACTGTGCGTACGGGCCGCCAGCAGTGCGTCGTCGATGCTGTGGCGCGCCATCAGCTCCTGCGCCTTGGCGGTGAGCGCCTCGGCCTCCTCCGGGTAGCCGGTGGCCTCCGCCTTCGCCAGCAGCGCCCGGATACGGGTGAGCATGCGCGGCTCGTGAGGCGAGGCGGGCACCGATGCCAGGGCCGCGCCCGGGATCGGGCCGACCGGCTCGATCGCGGGGAGACGGGCCAGCAGACGGTACAGCTCCAGCAGGGCCGTGGCGTACGAGAAACGGTCCGCCCGGGGCGGCTGCGCATGGACCAGTTCGGCGAGCTGGGCCCGGAAACGAGGGGCCAGCCGCTGCCCGTAGCGCTCGGTCTCCGCCGTGATCAGACCGGCCGCCAACTGCTCGTGCACCTCTTCGAGATCGCGGCGGACCAGCCGTACGACGTCGGCCGGCTGCCAGCCGCGCTCCCAGGCGCGGCGCAGCAGTTCCTCGCCCCGCAGGCGCAGTTCTTCGTCGGCGGACGGGTCGGCGGCGAGCAGCGAAGCACCGGTGTCGAGCGCCTCGTCACCCTCCGCGTACAGCGCCGCTGCCAGCGCCTTCTCGACCGTGCTCATACCTCGGATGGTCCCATGGCCGCCCGCGGCGGTCCCAGGGGGTTCGGATGCTCCGACGCCGTCCTCGACCGGTCAGGGGTAGTGCCTGCCCTACCCCGGAAAGACCCTTCAGTGGTCGTGATCACGGCTGCCGGGAACGGAAGCCTTGAGCCATGACCACACCAGCCGTACGGCTCACCGCGCTCCACCGCGTCCACCGTGACGTCGCCGCCCTCGACGGCGTCGACCTCGACTTCTCCGCGGGCTCCTTCACCGCGGTCATGGGGCCCTCCGGTTCCGGCAAGTCCACTCTGCTCCAATGTGCGGCCGGGCTCGACCGGCCGACCTCCGGGGTCGTGGAGATCGACGGCATCGCGCTCGGCGCTCTGAACGAACGGCGGCTGACACTCCTGCGGCGGGACCGCATCGGCTTCGTGTTCCAGGCGTACAACCTCGTCCCGTCGCTGACCGCCGCGCAGAACGTCGGCCTGCCGCTGCGGCTGGCCGGCCGGCGGCCGTCACGCGCAGATGTGTGTGAAGCGCTCGCCCGGGTGGGTCTGCAGGGGCGGTCGGAGCACCGGCCCGGGCAACTGTCGGGCGGGCAGCAGCAGCGGGTCGCCCTCGCCCGAGCCCTGATCACCCGGCCGGCAGTGCTGTTCGCCGACGAGCCGACCGGAGCACTCGACACCGTCACCAGCCGCGAGGTGCTCGCGCTGCTGCGAGGCCTGGTGGACAGGGAGGGACAGACGATCGTGATGGTCACTCATGATCCGGTGGCCGCGTCCTTCGCGGACCGGGTCGTCTTCCTGGTCGACGGACGGGTCGGCGGCGAGCTCGCCGCGCCCGCGGCCGAGCAGGTCGCGGCGCGCCTCGCAGCTCTGGAGGCCGTCCCGTGCTGACCGTCGTCGTCGCCTCACTGCGGGCACGCTGGGCCATGTTCGCCGCGAGCTTCGTCGCGCTCGCGCTCGGCGTCGGGCTGCTCACGGCGATGGGTCTCGGCCTCGCCTCGACGTTCGACGCGCCGCAGCGACCGCCCGAGCGGTTCGCGTCGTCGCCGGTGGTCGTGATAGGGCAGGACAGACTGACCGTGGAGGTGCGGCGAGGACCCGGGACCACGGAGGTGTCGAAGCGACTGCCCCATCCACACCCTGTGGACACCGATCTCGTTCGGGAGCTGCGCCGGCTGGGCACCGTCGTGTCGGCCGGCGGCCCGGAAGCGGTCGGCGTGGACGCCCCCGCCGACGCGGTACGCCGGCTGGTGGGCGACAGGGCCCAGGTGCTCACCGGGGACGACCGGCGCCGCGCCGATCCGGATCCCGAACGCGACGCACAGGCACTCGTCGCGCTGAACGCGCTGCTCGGCACCGCCGGGGGCGTGTCCGCGTTCGTCTCCGTCTTCGTCGTCGCCTCGACGTTCGCCTTCGCGGTGGCACTGCGCCGACGCGAGTTCGGTCTGCTGCGCACGGCGGGTGCCACGCCCGGCCAGGTCCGACGGCTGCTGCTGGCCGAATCGCTGGTCGTCGGCGCGCTCGCCTCTGCGGCGGGTTGCGCGCTCGGCGGGCGGGGCGCGCCGATGCTCGCCGGAGCGCTGGTCGACGGGGAGGTGGCACCGGAGTGGTTCGCGATCCGGGAAGGTATCTCCTGGCCGTTCCATGTCGCCTTCTGGACAGGGCTTCTGGTGGCCCTCGCCGGCGTCTGGGCGGCCTCGCGCCGGGCGGGTCGTATCGGCCCGGCGGAGGCACTGCGCGAGGCGGACGTGGACACGGGGGTGCTGCCGCGCGGCAGACTGCTGACGGGCATCGTCCTCGCGGCGGCCGGCCTCGGGCTGCTGGTCTGGGGCCTGGCCACGGACCCGGCAGAACTGCTGAAGCGCAAGACGTACACGACCCGGCCGATGATCCTGATCACCGCCGTGGCACTGCTGGCCCCGCTCCTCGTGCGTCGCACGGCGAGACTGCTGCCGCTGCCGTGCGCCGCCGGGATGCTCGTACGGGAGAACACGGCCGCGTCCGTGCGCCGCACGGCGGCCGTCGCCGCCCCTGTACTGGTCACGGTCGCGCTCGCCGGGTCGCTGCTCGGCGCGGCGCAGTCGGTGAGCGGGTCGCGGGCGGCCGAGGCACGCGAACGGACGACAGCCCAACTGGTCGTCACCGGCGAACGGTTGCGGGTACCCGAACTGCGTGGCGCGACCGTCTCCCCGTCCGCGTCCACCGCCGTCTTCGTACGGGAGGAGGGCACCGCGCTCGTCGGGTTCGAGGCGCGCGCGGTCGGCGACCCGGCCGCGTTCGCGGAATTGGCGCGGCTGCCGGTCCGTGCGGGCGACCTGCGGGACCTCGACGACCGGTCGATCGTCGTCAGCGAGGAGTGGGAGCACCACAAGGTCGGCGCCATGATCGACGTGTGGCTGGGTGACGGCCGGCCGGCCAGGCTGCGCATCGCCGCCGTACTGGCGATCGGGGCCGGCGGCAACGGCGCGTTCATCACCGCCGCCAACGCGCCGACGGCCGCGGTGGACCGGATCGACGTACGGGAGTCGGGGGCCACGACCCCCGCCTCCCTCACCGCCCGGTCCGACCTCGCCGCCTTGTCCGACGCACTGCGGCGCACCACCGGCGGAACGGTCCGTGGCGTCGACGACTGGGCCGCAGCCACGCACCCCCGCACCAGCCCGCAGACCCGGCTCGGACTGCTCGTCGTCCTCGGGATCGCCCTCGTCTACACGGCGATCGCCCTCGCGGGAACCCTGCTGATGGCCACGTCCGCCCGGTCGGGCGAGCTCGCCTCACTGCGCCTCGCCGGAGCCACCCGCGCCCAAGTGCTCCGGGTGGTCGCGGGCGAGGCGGTGCTCGCGGTCACCGTCGGGGCGGTGCTCGGCGCGGCGGTCACGGCGGTGAACCTCGCAGGGCTGGGGGCGGCGCTCACCTCACTGTCGGCGCCCGTGACCATCACGGTTCCCTGGGGAACGACGGGGACGGCGCTCGGGGCGTGCGCCACGATCGCGGTGCTCGCCGCGTCGGCCAGTTTCCCGCGGGGGCGGAGCCGGTGAGGGCGGAGCCGGTGAGGGCGGAGCCGGTGTGGGCGGAGCCGGTGTGGGCGGAGCCGGTGTGGGCGTGCACGCCCCCGGCCCCACGCTCAGGAGCTGCGCAGTGACTTCCTGGCCAGTTCGTACGCCGGGAGCATCTGCTCGTGCTCCTCCGAGTCGAATCCGCCGAGGTCCACGATCACCACGCCCTTCGGCGTCGACACGGCGAAGGCACGCTCCTTCTTCGGCTCGTCGAGGAACTCGCTGGTGTTGAGGTACGTCACCTCGGTGGCGGTGAACTTCCCCGCCTTCGTCTCCTTGTACGCCTCGTCCTCGCGGTCCTTCGCCCCGTCGACGACGAACGCCTCCAGGGCCCGGCGGGCGTCGTCGCCCGCGTCGGCGCCGACCCACACCCGGAGGAAGCCGATGTTCCCGGCCGGCTTCGCGTCGATCTCGCACACGAGCGAAACGGGGCCCTGGTCGAAGAGCGTGGCGAATTCGTCGTCCTGGTCGTTCTCGACCGGGTCCGGCTTCCAGTCCGCCGCCAGATCGAAGGCGACCGGCATGGGGCACGGCGAGCCGGGACCGCCGACCGTGCCGGCCTTCGCCGCCTGCCCCCTGTCCTCCGCATCGGCGCGCGCTGCCGTCCCCGGCTTCGCACTCGTCGAACCGCCGGCGTCGACCCCCCGGTCCCCCTCCGACGAACAGCCGGTCACGGCAACCGTCGCGAGCGCCGCCGCAACCGCCCCGAGAGCCGCGCCACGCACGCGCCGCCCGAGCATCACACCTCGCACCGAACGATCCCCGCCCTGTTGTGAACTCGCCCCCGCCGTCGGGAGCGTAGAGAAGGATCGATCCTACGGAGAGCGAGCGCGAGGAAGGACCGAATACATGGGCGAGAACAAGGACAGGATGCTTGCCGGCGAGTGGTACCTGCCCGACGACGAGGAGTTGGCCGCCGACACCCACCGCCGCTTCGAGCTCTGCGCCGCCTACAACGCGAACGGCGGTGCCACACCCGTCGACCGGGCGACGATCCTCGGTGAACTTCTCGGCTCGCTCGGCAAAGACGTACGCATCCGGCCGCCGTTCCAGTGCGACTACGGCTACCACATCAGCATCGGGGACCGTACGTTCGTCAACTTCAACGCGGTCTTCCTCGACGCGGCGCCCATCACGGTCGGGGCCGACGTGCAGATCGGGCCGGGGGTCCAACTCCTCACCCCCACGCACGAGATGGACACCGAGCGCCGCCGGGCCGGCTGGGAGAGGGCGGCACCGATCACGATCGGTGACAACGTGTGGCTCGGCGGCGGCGTGATCGTCTGCCCCGGTGTCGACATCGGGACGAACACGGTCGTCGGGGCGGGCTCGGTGGTCACACGGGACCTGCCGCCCGGGGTGCTGGCCGTCGGCAACCCGGCCCGCGTCGTCCGAACCCTCTCCCCGTGACGGGCCCGGGCCCGCGCACAGAGCCGGCACCGGCCGCGCACGGAACGGCGCCGGCACCCACCGCGCACGGGACAGCCTCGGCACCGGTCGCGCGGGAAACGGCACCGGACCCGCTCCGCAGGTGAGCACCGGTCTCCCCGCCCGCACATGTCCGTGGCCCCGCCCCACACGTCCGGTGGCCCGGCTCCCGCCCGCGATTGTCGGACCCGGGTGCCACACTCGATCCCATGGGCGAACGGTGGGCTCTGGCGGCGGCTGAAGGGGGCGGAGCGCGACTCGTCCCCCTCGGCTCCGACGGCCTGCCCGCGGGGCCGGTGCTGGACGAGCCGGATCTGGTCGGGGCCGTGCGGTCCCGCCCGGAGGTCGGCCGGTGGGTGTGGCGGTCCACCGCCGAGATCTATCCAGGGCTGCTGGCGGCCGGCGTCCGGGTCGAGCGGTGCTACGACATCGAGGACGCCGAGCTTCTGCTGCTCGGGCACGAGGGACGGCTCGGCGAGCCTCGTTCCGCCGCGGCGGCGTGGGCGCGGCTGCACAACGCGCCGGTACCGCCCGACCCCCCGGCCCGCGCCGCCGAACCGGGCTCGCAGTCCTCCCTCTTCGAACCGCGACCGGTCGACGTGCCGCTGGAGGCGCTGCTGGAGGTCTACGCCGATCAGCAGCGAAGACACACCGCCGCCGAGCACCCGGGCCGGATGCGTCTGCTGACGGCCGCCGAGTCCGCCGGGATGCTGGTCGCCGCCGAGATGAACCGCGCGGGGCTTCCGTGGCGGGCCGACGTGCACCGTGAGGTACTGCACGAGCTGCTCGGAGAGCGGTACGCGGGCGGCGGTGAGCCTCGGCGGCTGGCCGAGCTCGCGGACGAGGTGTCGGCGGCCTTCGGCCGACGCGTACGGCCGGACCTGCCGGCGGACGTGGTGAAGGCGTTCACGCAGGCCGGGATCAAGGTGCGCTCGACGCGCCGCTGGGAGCTGGCCGGCATCGACCACCCGGCCGTGCAGCCGCTGATCGAGTACAAGAAGCTGTATCGCATCTGGACCGCGCACGGCTGGAGCTGGCTGCAGGACTGGGTACGGGACGGCCGGTTCCGCCCCGAGTACCTGCCCGGTGGCACCGTCTCCGGCCGCTGGACCACCAACGGCGGCGGGGCGCTGCAGATCCCGAAGGTGATCCGGCGCGCCGTCGTCGCGGACGAGGGGTGGCGGCTCGTCGTTGCCGACGCCGACCAGATGGAACCACGGGTGCTCGCCGCGATCTCGCGGGACCGAGGGCTGATGGAGGTCGCCGGACACGACGGCGACCTGTACACCGCCCTGTCCGACAAGGCCTTCTCCGGCGACCGCGACCACGCGAAGATCGCGCTGCTCGGCGCCGTCTACGGCCAGACCTCGGGCGACGGCCTGAAGAACCTGGCCGCTCTCCGACGCAGGTTCCCCCGTGCCGTGGCCTATGTGGACGACGCCGCGAAGGCCGGTGAGGAAGGCCGGCTCGTTCGGACCTGGCTCGGGCGCACCAGCCCGCGGGCGGTCGGCGCAGGCGAGGACGACGAGGCGGGCATCCCGCAGGATCCGCTCGAACAGTCTTCGGCGGAGGACGAGTTCGTCCCGGGCCATGCCTCGACGAACGCCAGGGCGCGGGGCCGCTTCACCCGGAACTTCGTGGTGCAGGGCAGTGCCGCGGACTGGGCCCTGCTGATGCTCGCGGCGCTACGCCGAGCGACCGCGGGGCTCCGCGCGCAGCTGGTGTTCTTCCAGCACGACGAGGTGATCGTGCACTGCCCCGCGGAGGAGGCCGCGGACGTGGCGGAGGCGATCCGCTCGGCCGGTGACCTGGCCGGGCGGATCGCCTTCGGGGACACACCGGTGCGGTTCCCGTTCACGATCGCGGTGGTGGAGCGCTACTCGGACGCGAAGTAGGGCGGGTACGCGTCGCGGCGGCTGATCGGAGCGTTCTTCCGGGCGCGCCGACGCCCCCACGGTGCTCGGAGAGGGCCGGCGCGGTCCAGGAGTGCTGCCTCTCACTGGGCGGCGGTGCGTCTCACTGGACGGCGGTGCGCCACTTCGCGTCGAGGACAACGGCCTTCATCTGCTCGATCGTCAGAACCGGCTCGGAACGGCCGGCGTCCTGCCCGTATCCCGGCGCGTTGAGCGCCGTCATCACGACCCGGAAACCGTCCGGGCGCAGCGTGTCCACCGTCCAGCCCACCACGCCCGCGCCGCCCTTCTGGTCGGGGTCGTTCTCCTTCTTCACCATGACCAGAGTGCCGTCCTGGAGGGTCGTGACATCGCCGGTGAAGACCTCCTGGGCGATGTCCTGCATGCCGGACTGGGCGTTGACCCCGAGCATGCTCCCGCCCTTGCCGTCGTCGGCGACGACGAAGCCGTACCCCGCGTCGCCCTGCTTCTCGACGATCTTCAGGCCCTTGGGAAGCAACGAGGCAAGGATCTCGTCCACCCGGGCGCCGCTCGGCGGGTCCGCGACGGGTTTCTCCTTGGGTGCCTCGCCCAGCGCCGCCCCGACCGCCGACCACGCCTCGGCCGTGACCAGGGTCTTCAACTGACCTGCGGTCAAAGGCGGGTTCGGCCGGCTGACCTGGGCGCCCTTCTGGGCGGGAGCGTTCCACTCATTCGCTTCGACCATGACACCGGCCGGCGTGATCAGAGTGGCCCGCCAGCTCTTTGTCTCCTCACGCCGGTCGGGGTACTCGTACCCCTGGAACAGCATGTACGTGGAGCCGTCGGCGAGCTTCTCGGACGTGCACGAATCGTGCTGCACAAGCGCCTGGGACGGACAGCTGACGGCCTCGTCGGCCGCGCGTCCGTCGGGGTCCACGGCGTTCAGGCCGATGCTGACGGCCGCCGCGCCCTTGCCGTCGTCGAACACGACCGAGGCATAGGGAGACCGCAGGCCCTTTGGGCCGTCGTGGATACCGCGGCCCTCCTCCTGGCCGACCTCGCCCTCGGGGAGCAGCTGCTTCAGCGTGTCGATCATCTTCCGGGCCGTCACCTCGCCCTCGGGGCCCAACGACTCCGGGGCCGTGGGCCTGGCCGCGACCGACGGGGCCTTGTCGTCCGTACCGCCCCCGTCCGAGCCGGACACGCCGGTCATGGACGCGCCGGTCACAGCGACCGCGGCCAGCGCCAGCACGCTGCCGGTGACGGCGACCGCCCGGCGCCGGGCCAGTCGGCGGCGGCCGCGCGCCAGGCCGCCGTCCACCAGCCCGGACCGGTCGGACGGCCGGAAAGTGTCTCCAGTGCTGCGCATCGCATCACCGAGCTCGTCCTCAAAAGGCATGGGAGACCACTCTCTCTGATCGAAACAGACGGAAAGAAGCTGTCGGACGAAGGGGCCCGGAGGCCCGGACGTGCGGGTGAGAGGCACGCCACCCCGAGGGCCGGCGGCCCGAGCGCGCCCCGGGGCTCAGCGAGCCGCGAACTCGACGAGGCTTCCGCCGAGTTGCTCACGGAGCTTCGCGAGCGCCCGGACCGCTCTGGTGCGTACGGCGGCCGAGCTGACGTTCATGGCGTCGGCGGTCTCCTCGATGCTGCGGTCCTCCCAGTACCGCAGCACCACCACCGCCCGGTCCTTCGGCGAGAGCCGGCCGAGCGCTCCCAGGAGCGCGAGGCGCAGCTCGGGGTCGTCGCCGGAGAGCAAGGCCGAGTCGGGAAGTTCACCGAAGGGACGTTCCGAAGCGGAGCGCCGGCGCTTGTGGGTGAGGAACGAGCGGACGAGCACGGTCTGGGCGTAGCCCGCCGGATTGTCGATCCGGGCGAGGCGGCCCCACAGCACATACATCCGACCGAGCGTCTCCTGCACGAGATCCTCCGCGAGGTGGGTGTCCCCGCTGGTCAGGAGGCACGCCGAACGGTAGAGGTGGGTGGCGCGACTCGCCGCGAACTCCCTGTACTCCTCCGCCCGGGACGCTCTCATGCCCGTTCTCGCTCTCCCCCGTTGTGTGCCCTCGACCCCTTCACCTCATTGACGCGCCGACGACCCCGCAATGTTTCAACCGTCTTCCAGCTGCCGTCCGGCCGGGCAGCCACTCCGGCCACCGGTCACCGGCAACCTGTCACGGCAGCAGCTCCAGCGGCTGGTACTGGTGCGGCCGGCCGCCCGCCCACTCCACCAGGGTCGGATCCGCCAGGAGGTCCTCGTTGCCGCTGATTCCCGCCTGTGCCACCAGCTCCAGCACATCCTGGTCGGAGTGCGCGAGCCCCATGATCCGCCCCCGCACGGTGACGCGCCGGCCGCCCGAGGCGGAGATCCGGTGGACGACGATCGGCGGGTTCCCGGCCATGCCTCCAGCGTGCGCCGCCGGCCGTGCCGACGGCTACCCGGACGACACGGCTGCCTGCCACGCGCCCGTTGACATCGCGGAGACACCGTTGCTTGTCTGGCGGCAAGCGCTTTCCGGCCGAACCTTGGAGCGTTCAGGTGGACCTCTCGCGTCGTTCCGTGCTGTCCATGATTCCCGCCGCAACGCTGCTTGCTGTGGCAGAGCCCTTGCGAGCCCGGGCAACACCCCGGTCAGATCCGGCCGCCGCCGGTGACTCGACGGCGGCGGGCGCCGTCGCCGATCACGCCGTACTGATCGGCAACACCGTCGCGATCTTCGCGGGCACCGCCGAGTCCAATGCCCGTCCCGAGGTCCGCGCGAAACTCGCGTCGATCGCGGCGGCGGCGCGGGCCCACCTCACGGCGATGGACGGCGCCGGACCGGGCGAGCTCTTCAAGGGCGTTCCGCTCGGCACGAGCGACCCGAACCTGAGCAAGTCGTTCCAGAACCTCTACGAGATCGCCCTCGCCACCCGCACTCCCGGTCCTACGGCGTCGGACCTCCGCGACGACGTCACCGTCCAGCGCCGGGTCATCGACGCTCTGGTCCGCCTCCACGACGACTACTACGGCGACCAGTCGAAGGGGTACTACGGCAACTGGTTCCACTGGGAGATCGGCATCTCCACCCACGTCAGCAGGATCCTCGCCCTGCTCAGGGACGCCCTCGCCGCGTACCGGCCCGAACTCCCCGCCACCTACGTCGCCTCGATGGACGCCTACCTCCGCAGCGGCAAGGACGGCGACGTCGACCTCGACTCGCGCTTCCACACCGGCGCCAACCTCGCCGACATCACGACGAACCGCATCCTCCAAGGCGCCGTCCTCGGCGATGACTCCCGCGTCACCAAGGCCGTTGCCGACCAGCTGACCGTCTTCGCGACGATCGACCCGTATGACCTCCGGCACGGCGTCACCGACGGTTTCTACGCCGACGGTTCGTTCATTCAGCATTCCTCCGTGGCCTACACCGGCTCCTACGGCAAGGGCCTGCTCACCCGTGTCGTCCAGACCGTCAAGATCCTCGACGGCACGGCCTACGTCCCCGGGGAGGACCTCGTCGGTGTCGTACAGGGCTGGCTGGTCGGCGGTTTCGCGCCGCTGATCTTCGAAGGCTGGATGATGGAGATCGTCAAGGGCCGGAGCGTGTCCCGGACGACGACCGGATACGCCGATGTCGCAGCCGTGGTCGAAGCCGTCGTCGACCTCTCCGGCCACGGGACCGGTACGGACGCCGAAGCGCTCGAAAGTTACGTCAAGTACGTGCAGCAGACGTCCAGGACGGCGATCGACCCGGCGCGCTTCGTCTCCCCCGTCAGCGTCGCCCGCCACGCCGAGATCCTCGCCTCGACCGCCCCGCCGAGGGACCTTGCCGCCGCCGAGTGCACCGTCGCCTTCAACGCCATGGACAAGACCGTCCACCGGCGCCCTGGTTACGCCTTCGCCCTGGCCCGCAGCTCGCAGCGCATCAGCAAGTACGAGTACATGAGCGGCGAGAACCTGATGCCCTGGTTCCAGGGCGACGGCGCCCACTATCTGTATCTCTCCGGCGAGGACCAGAGCCAGGCGTTCGGTGTCGACTATTTCACCGTCGTGCCGCCCCACCGCCTCGCCGGCGTCACCGCCCCCACGGAGGAGCGCCGCAGCGTCCCCGAGCTCTACGGCACGCTCTGGTATGACAACCCGGAGCGCGGCTTCACCTCGTCCTCCGAGTCGCAGAACACCTACGTCTACTTCCCCCGCGGCACCAACTCCCTCTCGGGCGGCGCCGTTCTCGGCTCCTACGGTGCGGTGGGGCTGGTCCTCGGCGACGACGTCGCCTACGCCGCGAAGCAGGCCGGCACCCTCCCGGACGACTTCGTCGCCTACCAAGGCGCCCGTGGCACGAAGTCGTGGTTCCTGCTGGACGACGAGATCGTCGTGCTCGCAGCGGGAGTCGGCGACCCGGCGGGCCGGGCGGTGACCAGCACGATCGACGCGCGTATCGCCGACGCGTCGGAGGCCGTCACCCTCACCGGCCAACTCAGCGACGGCACCCCCTGGTCCGGCACCGGCACCGCCCCGCTGGCCTGGCTCCGCTACGCCAGCGCCGACCGGAAGACCGCCGTCGGCTACGTCTTCCTCTCCGGCCGGCAGCCCACCGTCGCCCTGGACACCGTCACCCGCAGCCGACGCGTCGTGCGTCTGTCCAACCCGGACACCCCGGTGACCAAACAGCTCTTCACCCTCTCGCGCGACCAGGCACCCGCCGAACCCCTGACCTCGATGGCCCACGCCCTCGTCCCGAACGCCTCGGAGCACCGCCTCCGGTCCTACGCCCGGGGCCCGCTGTCCGTCCTGGTCAACACGCCACGTGTCCAGGCCGTCAAACACTCGCGCCTCGGCATCGTCGCAGCCAACACGTTCGCACCCGGCACTCACCACGCCGAGCGCCTCTCGATCGACGGCGCGGCCTCCGTGATCCTGCGCAGGTCCCGGGGCAGCACCGTGTCCATCGCCGTGTCCGACCCGACGATGGAACGCCCCACCGTCTCGGTCACGCTCCACGGCCGAACCCTGAAACCCCTCTCGACGGACGACGGCGTCCACATCCGCCACGTCCCCGGCGGCACCCGCATCGACGTCACGACCCACCAGGCGTACGGGCGGAGCTTCACGGTCACGCTGCGCTGACGCCCACATGAGAAAAGCCGGGTCGGACAGAGTCCGACCCGGCTTTTGGTGGAGCCGCCTTCGGGATTCGAACCCGAGACCTACGCATTACGAGTGCGTTGCTCTGGCCAACTGAGCTAAGGCGGCAAGCTGCGGATACACGCGTCCTCGCGAGACACGCTCTCATCAGCAGCGGCGCCAAGTCTACAGGGTTCTTGAGGGTGCCTCGAACCACCTCTCGAGGCACCCTCCCGGCGCCCCCTCTCGAGGAGTGGCGACGCCGGCCCGGCAGTCAGCAGCGCTTGCCGTCCTCGGGGGCCTTGCCCTCCAGGAGGTAGGTGTTGATCGCCGTGTCGATGCAGTCGCTGCCCCGGCCGTACGCGGTGTGGCCGTCGCCGTCGTGCGTCAGCAGCCTGCCCGACGACAGCTGGTCCGCCAGGCTCTGCGCCCACTTGTACGGGGTCGCCGGGTCACGGGTGGTGCCGACGACCACGATCGGGGCCGCGCCCTTCGCCTCGATGCGGTGTGCCTTGCCGGTGGGCGGGGTGGGCCAGGGGGAGCAGTTCATGGCGGCCCAGGCGAAGCTGCGGCCGAAGACCGGGGACGCCTTCTCGAAGTCGGCGACGCCGGTGCGCACGTCGGTGGGGGAGGTGAAGGCAGGTGGGAGGTCGAGGCAGTTCACGGCCGCGTTGGCGAACATCAGGTTGGAGTACGAGCCGTCCGTCTCGCGCTCGTAGTAGCTGTCGGCCATGGCCAGGAGCGCGGCGCCGTCGCCGTTCTGCGCGGCGGCCAGGGCCGAGCGCAGCTGGGACCACGCGCCGTCGTCGTACATCGCGGCGATCACACCC
Organism: Streptomyces sp. NPDC006283; assembly: GCF_040613325.1. Classification (NCBI taxonomy): domain Bacteria; kingdom Bacillati; phylum Actinomycetota; class Actinomycetes; order Kitasatosporales; family Streptomycetaceae; genus Streptomyces; species Streptomyces sp. NPDC006283. The sequence continues at coordinate 13,451 of NZ_JBEXRZ010000005.1, forward strand.
GTCGTGGCCAACGACTCACCGAGCCGGCGGTCCTCTCCGGTCGGCACGGGCGACGCGTCGAGCTTCGCGAAGAGGTCCTTGAGACGGGCGGCCGCGTCGGCGACCGACTCCTGGCCGAGGGGGCAGTCCGCCCGCTTGATGCAGTCCGCGGCGAAGGACTTGAACGCGGTCTCGAAGCCGGCCGTCTGGTCACGGTTGAGCTCGCGGGCCGGGAGAGCCGGATCCATCGCTCCGTCGAGTACGAGGCGCCCGACCCGCTCGGGGAACAGCTCGGCGTAGGTCGCGCCGAGGAAAGTGCCGTACGAGGCCCCGATGTACGTCAGCTTCTCGTCACCCAGGACCGCCCGCAGGACGTCCATGTCACGGGCGGCCTCGGTGGTCGAGACATGGGGCAGGACCTTGCCGGAGCGCTTCTGGCAGCCGGCGGCGAAGTCCTTGAAGGCCTTCTCCAGCGCGGCCGCCTCCGCGGCGTCGTCGGGGGTCTGGTCGACCTGGGTGTAGGCGTCCATCTCGGGGCCGGTCAGGCACTCGACCGGTTCGCTGCGGGCGACGCCGCGGGGGTCGACGGCGACCACGTCGTACTGGGCGCGGACCGGGGCGGGATAGCCGATGCCCGCGTACCCCTGGAGGTAGCCGATGGCGGAGCCGCCGGGACCGCCCGGGTTCAGGAGCAGGGAGCCGAGACGCTTGCCCGGGCCGGTGGCCTTCACGCGGGCGACAGCGAGCTTGATCGATTCGCCGTCCGGCTTCGCGTAGTCCAGCGGCGCCTTCATGGTGGCGCACTCAAAGCCGGGCACGCCGCATGCCCGCCAGTTCAGCTTCTGTTCGTAGTACGGCTCGAGGGCAGCGGTGGGAACAGGTCCGCCGGCAGCCCCCGCGGTGTCGGAAGCAGACCCACCGGGCGACGGGCTTCCGCCGCTGCAGCCGGAGAGGAGCAGGCCGGCAGCAGCCAGCGGGATGGCGAAGGTGCGGAGCAGGCGCCTGGTGTCCATGCAACGGAGCGTAACGGCAGCGGGCCACCGATGCCGGTAGCCGCTCGTCCGGGTGAGCCGGTCATCCGATCGTGACCGCCCTCGCGCCGTATGAGTCAACCGGACAGCCCGATCGTGGCCGCCCTCGCGCCGTATGCGTCAGCCGGGCAGCCCGATCATGGCCGCCCTCGCGCCGGATGCGTCAGCCTGCCCGGAGTGCGACCGTCATCGCCTCGACCGCCAGCAGCGGCGCGACGTTGCGCTCCAGGGCCTCCCGGCAGGCGACGACCGCCTCTATGCGACGCAGCGTGGCCTCCGGCGTGGAGCTGCGGGCGATGCGGTCCAGCGAATCCCGTACGTCGTCGTTGGCGAGCGCGACCCGCGATCCCATCTGCAGCGCCAGCACGTCCCGGTAGAAGGCGGTCAGGTCGGTGAGGGCCAGGTCCAGGCTGTCGCGCTGCGTCCTGGTCTTGCGGCGCTTCTGCCTGTCCTCCAGTTCCTTCATCGCGCCGGCCGTCCCCCGCGGCATCCGGCCGCCCGGGGCTGCGCCGAGAGCCGCCTTGAGGTCGTCGGTCTCCTTGACGTCCACGTCGTCGGAGACCTGCTTGGCGTCCTCGGCGGCCGCGTCGACCAGCTCCTGGGCAGCTTTGAGGCAGCCGCCGATGTCCTCCACGCGCAAGGGCAGCTTGAGGACGGCGGTTCGTCGGGCCCGGGCCCGCTCGTCGGTGGCGAGCCGACGCGCACGGCCGATGTGGCCCTGTGTCGCGCGGGCGACGGACGTCGCGAGGTCCGGCTCGATGCCGTCCCTCCTGATCAGCACGTCGGCCACGGCGGCGGCCGGAGGAGTGCGGAGGGTCAGGTGGCGGCAGCGGGACCGGATGGTGGGCAGCACGTCCTCGATGGACGGCGCGCACAGGAGCCAGACGGTACGGGGAGCCGGTTCCTCGACGGCCTTCAGGACGGCGTTGGCCGACTTCTCGTTCAGTCGCTCGGCGTCCTCGACGAGAATCACCTGCCAGCGCCCGTTCGCCGGCGAGGTGAAGGACTTCCGGACGGTGTCACGCATGTCGTCGACGAGGATCTGCGTGCCCACGGCGGCGATCGAGCTCACGTCGGCGTGCGTGCCGATCAACGCTGTGTGGCAGCCGTCGCAGAAACCGCACCCGGGCACGCCGCCCAGGGCCCGGTCCGGGCTGGTGCACTGCAGGGCCGCCGCGAAGGCACGCGCGGCGGTGACCGTGCCGGATCCCGGAGGCCCCGTGAACAGCCACGCGTGCGTCATCTTCGACGCGACCGGAACGGGCTCCCCCTGTGCATGGGCGGTGACATGCGCGTCGGCGTCACGAGCGGCGGCGGCCAGCTGCTCCTGCACACGCTCCTGGCCGACCAGGTCGTCCCACACGGCCATGTGCCGTCACCGCCCTTTCGTGCTGCGGTCTCCCATTGTGGGGGAGGCCACCGACAGCGCGGCCCGCGTCGGCCTTCCCCGGTGCTTCCCCGGAGCCGCGCCTGAGCCCGACGGGCCCGGCACGGCAGGGCCCGCAAAGCCGCTGCCGAGTGACCGGACCGGGCGCACCGTGCCGGCCGTCACCGACGACCGGCACGCCGGGAACCCGCGCCGCCCCGAGTGTCAGCCGCGCCGGCCGTCGCCCCGCTCGTCGTCCTCGTGCGGGCCGAGGAGCTCGTCCGCCAGGGTCGGCAGGTCGTCGAGCGGCGTCTCCTCCGCCCAGTCGGAGCGACGGCGACGACGGTCCGAAGCAGGGTCGACCTGCGGGAGTTCCGCCGTACGCTCGGTGCGGCTCTCGCCCGTCCCGCGCCGCTCGTGACGCGGCTCCTCCCGCTCGTCCCGCTCGTCGCGGAAGATCCCCCGCGGCACCCGGTCCGCCGGGGCGGACCCCGCGTCCCGTACCGGAGGCAGGACCGCCGTCTCGTCCGCCGCACGGGCGCCCTGCACCGGCGGCAGCATGGTGGTCTCGGCCTCGTCCGGGACCTTCGGGAGCACGCTCGTGGCGTCGTGCGACCCGCCCGGCATCGGGACTTCCTGCGTGATGTCGTCCGGCTTCACGACCGGGGTCGGCACCGTGATCTCGGAGGCGGAAGCCGCCGACGCGGCGGCAGCGGACGCCGCGGCCGTCTCCGCCGCAGCCCGGCGGGCCTCCTCGGCGCGCAGCAGTGCCTCTTCGGCCTTGCGCTGCTTCTCCAGGCGGCGTTCCTCCGCCTCGGCGCGCAGCCGGGCCTCTTCCTCTGCCTGCTTGCGGAGTCGTTCCTGCTCCGCCTGACGCGCCTTCTCCTCGGCCTCGCGGCGCAGCCGCTCCTCCTCGGCCCGTCGGCGTGCCTCCTCGGCGCGCTGCCTGGCCTCCTCGGCCTGCCGCTCGGCCTCGCGCTGCCACGCCTCCTCCAGCTCGCGGCGCTTGCGCTCCTCCTCCTCGGCGCGGAGCCTGGCAAGCTGCTCCTGGCGCTCGCGCTCGAGGCGCTCCTCTTCGGCCTTGCGCGCGGCTTCTTCCTCGGCCTTGCGGCGGGCTTCCTCCTCGGCCGCCTTGCGCGCCTCCTCCTGGGCCTTGATCTCGGCTTCGGACAGGGGCAGCAGCTGGTCCAGCCGGTGCCGTACGACGGTGGCGACCGACTCGGGCTCCTGGCCGGCGTCCACGACCAGGTAGCGGCCCGGGTCGGCAGCCGCCAGCGTCAGGAAGCCGGAGCGCACTCGCTGGTGGAACTCCACGGGCTCCGACTCCAGACGGTCCGGGGCCTCCGTGAAGCGTTCCCGCGCGGTCTCGGGCGAGACGTCGAGGAGCACGGTCAGGTTCGGTACAAGACCGCCCGTCGCCCACCGGGAGATCCTGGCGATCTCGGTCGGCGACAGGTCGCGGCCGGCGCCTTGGTAGGCCACGGACGAGTCGATGTAGCGGTCGGAGATGACGATGGCGCCGCGTTCGAGCGCCGGGCGGATCAGCGAGTCGACGTGCTCCGCGCGGTCCGCCGCGTACAGCAGCGCCTCCGCACGGTTGGACAGTCCGGCGCTCGACACGTCGAGCAGGATCGAGCGCAGTCGCTTGCCGACCGGTGTGGCACCGGGCTCGCGGGTGACGACCACTTCGTGCCCCTTGGCACGGATCCACGCGGCGAGGGCCTCGACCTGGGTGGACTTGCCGGCGCCGTCGCCGCCCTCGATGGCGATGAAGAAGCCGTTCGCGGCCGGGGTCTGCGCCGGATCGGCTCCGCCGCGCAGGGCGTCGCCGAGGTCACGCCGCAGCGGTACACCGGACCGGTCGTCCGTCTTGGCGAGGACGATCGCGGCGACCGGCAGCAGCAGCGCCCCGACGAGCATCAGTGTGAACGCCGCACCGCCGTGCGCGAAGACGAAGTCGCCGCTGGCGAGCCGGTGCGGCCCGATCGCGGCGGCGAGGAGCGGGGCGGCGACCGCGGCCAGCGCGATCGATACGCGGACGACCGCCTGGAGGTGCGAGGTGATCCGGGGCCGCCGGAAGTCCTCGGCCTCCTGGTCGATGAGGGCGTGGCCGGTGTTCGCGGCGACACCCGCCGCGAGACCGGCTACGGCCGCGATGAACAGCACGGTGGCCGTGTCCGGCACGAGGCCCATCGCGAGCAGCGCGACCCCTGTGACGGCCAGCGCGAGGACGAGCAGACGGCGGCGGGACAGCGAGGGCAGCACGGCTCCGGCTCCGCGGATGCCGACGCCCGTGCCGCCGATGAGCGCGAGGATCAGCAGGGCGAAGGCCGCGGGTCCGGCGTTCAGGTCGACGGCGTGCAGCACGGCGACGGCCGCAGCGGAGGCGATGGCGCCGGTGACCGCCGCGCAGGCGATGACGAAGAGCGGTATGGCGCCGGTGCGGCCCTTGTCCAGGCCGTTCCCGGCGGACGGCCTGCGCAGGCCCTCGAGCGGCGAACGCGGCCTGGGCGTCTGTGAGCCGGGCAGTTCCACGAAGTACAGGGTCGAGACGGACGCGGCGAACAGACCTGCCGCGAGGTAGGACCCGAGGGCCGCCTGGTGCAGCGAGAACCACTCGATGCCGGAGCCCAGCAGGTTGCCGACGAGTGTGCTGACGAGCAGCACGGCGGCCGCGGCCGGAATCACGGCGAAGCCGGTACGCAGCCACAGCCTGCGCAGCGCGTCGAGATGATCGGGAAGCGGCCGCACCGCCGCGCCCTCCAGCGGCGGGGCGGGCAGCAGGGCCGGTGCCGCACCCTCGCGGGCGACGGTCCAGAAACGCTCGGCGACGCCGGTCAAGAAGACGGTGACGAGCAGCATCGCGAGCGCGTTGTCGGGCGTCCAGTCGATCCACAGGGGTGCGACGACAAGAAGTGCCAGGCGCACCCCGTCGGCACCGATCATGGTCCAGCGCCGGTCGAACGGGCCGTTCGGCGCCGTGAGCGACGTCATCGGACCGAGGAGCACGGCCCCGAAGAGCAGGGTGGCCAGGACGCGGGCGCCGAACACGGCGGCGACCGCGAAGGCCGCCCCGCGGTATCCGCTCCCCAACGAACCCGACTCCACCGCCGCCTGCAACGACAGCAGCAGAAGCACGAGAACGGCGAGCGCGTCGCCGATGCCGCCGATCACCTGTGCGTTCCACAGCCGCCGGAGCGGTGGGTGGCGCAGCAGGGAGCGCACGGCCCGCTCACGTGAGTCCGCGGCAAGTGCGTCGGAATCCGATGCGTCTGAGGCAGTCTCTGAAGCGGTGCTCATGACCGCCTGCTGCTCGGCTGGCTGCTCGGCTCGCGTCATTCGGCCAGCCTATCCGGAGCGGAGTGCTCCCCGGAGGGGTGTCCGAACATACGGGCGCTTTGTGGCAAGGGTGTGAAGTTCCCCTGCCGCAAAGCGCCCGTGTGCAACCGGTCCCGCAGGCCCGTTCCCGGGCCCCGGGGCCGGGACTACTCCTCGGCCGACGCGGTCGTCTTCTTCGCCGCCGTCTTCGCGGTCGTCTTCTTCGCCGCGGTCTTGGCCGTCGTCTTCTTCGCGGCGGTCGTCTTGGCAGCGGTCTTCTTCGCTGCCGTCTTCTTGGCCGCCGTCTTCTTTGCCGCCGTCTTCTTCGCCGGGGCCTTCTTCGCCGTCTTCTTGGCAGGTCCCTTGGCGCGCTTCTCGGCGAGCAGCTCGTAACCGCGCTCCGGCGTGATGTCGTCCACGCTGTCGCCGGTCCGCAGCGTGGCGTTCGTCTCGCCGTCCGTCACGTACGGACCGAAGCGGCCGTCCTTGACGACCACCGGACGCTCGCTGACCGGGTCCGTGCCCAGTTCCTTCAGGGGCGGCTTGGCGGCGGCGCGGCCACGCTGCTTGGGCTGGGCGTAGATCGCCAGCGCCTCTTCGAGCGTGATGCCGAAGAGCTGCTCCTCGTTCTCCAGGGAGCGCGAGTCCGTGCCCTTCTTCAGATACGGGCCGTAGCGGCCGTTCTGCGCCGTGATCTCGACGCCCTCGGCGTCGGTGCCCACCACCCGCGGCAGGGACATCAGCTTCAGCGCGTCCTCGAGGGTGACCGTGTCCAGGGACATGCTCTTGAAGAGCGAGGCGGTACGCGGCTTCACCGCGTTCTTGCCGGTCTTCGGGGTGCCCTCGGGCAGTACCTCGGTGACGTACGGGCCGTACCGCCCGTCCTTGGCGATGATCTGGTTGCCGGTGACCGGGTCGGCGCCGAGCTCGAAGTCGCCGCTCGGCTTGGCGAGCAGTTCCTCCGCGTACTCGACGGTGAGTTCGTCGGGAGCGAGGTCGTCGGGAACGTCGGCCCGCTGGTGGCCCTCCGCATCCTTCTCGCCACGCTCGACGTACGGCCCGTAGCGGCCGACGCGCAGGACGATGCCGCTGCCCACGGGGAAGCTGGAGATCTCCCGGGCGTCGATGGCCCCCAGGTCGGTGACCAGTTCCTTGAGGCCGCCGAGGTGGTCGCCGTCGCCGTTGCCGGCCTCCGAGGCGACGCCCGCGGCGTCGCCCTCACCGAAGTAGAACCGCTTCAGCCACGGCACGGCCTGCGCCTCACCCCGCGCGATGCGGTCGAGGTCGTCCTCCATGCGCGCGGTGAAGTCGTAGTCGACGAGCCGGCCGAAGTGCTTCTCCAGCAGGTTGACCACGGCGAAGGACAGGAACGACGGGACGAGTGCCGTCCCCTTCTTGAAGACGTAGCCGCGGTCGAGGATGGTGCCGATGATCGAGGCGTACGTCGACGGGCGGCCGATCTCCCGCTCCTCGAGCTCCTTGACCAGCGAGGCCTCGGTGTAGCGGGCCGGCGGCTTGGTGGCGTGGCCGTCGACCGAGATCTCCTGAGGGGACAGCGCGTCGCCCTCGGCCACCTGCGGGAGGCGCCGCTCGCGGTCGTCGAGTTCCGCGTTCGGGTCGTCGGCGCCCTCGACGTAGGCCTTCATGAAGCCGTGGAAGGTGATCGTCTTGCCGGACGCGGTGAATTCGGCGTCACGGCCGTCGGTGCCCCGGCCGCCGATCTTGACGGTGACGGAGTTTCCGACCGCGTCCTTCATCTGGGAGGCGACGGTCCGCTTCCAGATCAGCTCGTAGAGCCGGAACTGGTCGCCGGTCAGCCCGGTCTCTGCGGGGGTGCGGAAACGATCGCCCGACGGCCGGATCGCCTCGTGCGCCTCCTGCGCGTTCTTGACCTTCCCGGCGTAGGTGCGCGGCTTGTCGGGCAGGTAATCGGCTCCGTAGAGCTGCGTGACCTGCGCACGGGCAGCCGCGACGGCCGTGTCGGACAGCGTGGTGGAGTCCGTACGCATGTAGGTGATGAAGCCGTTCTCGTACAGCTTCTGCGCGACCTGCATGGTCGCCTTGGCGCCGAAGCCGAGCTTGCGGGACGCCTCCTGCTGCAGAGTCGTCGTACGGAACGGCGCGTACGGCGAGCGGCGGTACGGCTTGGACTCGACCGAGCGGACGGCGAACGAGGCGCCCTCGAGCGCGGCGGCCAGGGAGCGGGCGTTCGCCTCGTCGAGGTGGAGCACCTGGTCGGACTTGAGCCGGCCGTCGGAACCGAAGTCACGGCCTTGGGCGACGCGCTGCCCGTCGACCGTGTTCAGGCGGGCCGTCAGGGTGGAGGGGTCGGAGGCGTCCCCGGCCCGGCCGGTCGAGAACGTGCCGGTCAGGTCCCAGTACTCGGCGGAGCGGAACGCGATGCGCTCACGCTCCCGCTCGACGACGAGCCGGGTCGCGACGGACTGCACACGGCCGGCGGACAGCCGCGGCATGACCTTCTTCCACAGGACCGGCGAGACCTCGTAGCCGTAGAGGCGGTCGAGGATCCGGCGGGTCTCCTGGGCGTCGACCATGCGCTTGTTGAGCTCACGCGGGTTCGCGACGGCGTCACGGATGGCGTCCTTGGTGATCTCGTGGAAGACCATGCGGTGGACGGGAACCTTGGGCTTCAGGACCTCGAGGAGGTGCCACGCGATGGCTTCGCCCTCGCGGTCCTCATCGGTTGCGAGGTAGAGCTCGTCGGATTCGGCGAGCTGCTCCTTGAGCTTCCTGACCTGGGCCTTCTTGTCCGCGTTGACGACATAGATCGGCTGGAAGTCGTGTTCGACGTCGACGCCGAGACGCCGCACCTCACCGGTGTACTTCTCCGGCACCTCGGCGGCGCCGTTCGGCAGGTCGCGGATGTGCCCGACGCTCGCCTCGACGACATAGCCGGGGCCGAGATAGCCCTTGATCGTCTTCGCCTTGGCAGGCGACTCGACGATCACGAGTCGGCGGCCGCCCTGTGCGGTCTCGCTGGTCGGGGACAACTTCGCTCTTCTCTCCGGTTCGACGCTCGGTGTGCACTCACGGCAGTGCGGCAGGCGATGGTCCAAGCCTCGCCGTACAGCCGTGACGCTGCTGTCGCTGCGGAGTGTGACGGTACAACCCGCCCCCGTGTCAAACGGCAAAAGCCCGCAACGGCCACTCGAACGGTAACCCGACTCCAGACATTCCTGCCGCCCGGACCCGGCAGGTCACCACGCGGTCATCGGGTCACAGGCGGCCGAAGCACCAGACCGCGAGGGTGAGGAACGCCGCGCCGAAGATCGTCCCGAAAGCGACGGCCGTGGCGGGGCTCACTCCGTGGGCGACGGGCTCGCGGTGCATCAGGCGCATCCCGGTCCATGTCAGCAGCCCGCCCCCGAACAGCGCGAATGCCGCTCCGGCGAAGATCGCAGGCCCGCTCTCCATGCCCGTACCCGTGCCTTCCCTGGTGCCGATGTCCCCGTGCAGGGCGAGGCTGGCACCCCCGGGCGTCGCCGGCACGAACTCCGAGTGAACGCCGCGTACGGTTCACCCGCGCGGTCGCCGGAAGGGGGTCGCAAATCGAACATTGGCCGGATTTCGGTGCCGAATCCCGTCACCGTTCCCTCAACGAGGGGCCGGCTCGAGGAAGCCCTCCTCCACCAAGAGCCGTAGGGCCTGCGGCGTGCGGTCACGCAGCAGGACCGGGTCCTCCTCGATCAACTGCGCGATGGCGTCGAGAATCTGCCCGGCGCTCAGCCGGCCGTCGCACGCCCCCGAAAAGCCGGCGCCGACCGTGTCCACCTTGGTGGCGCGACGCATGCCTCGGTTCTGACGCAGGACCACGTGCTCGGGGTCCTCGGCGCCGGGCAGGCCGACCTGCTCCTGCATGACCTCGTCGGCCAGCACGAAGTGGTCGGCGAGCAACGCCGCGTCATCGCGCGAGCGCAGATACTCCTGGCGTTCGAAATACGCCCGCACGCTCACCCCGAGCGGCTGCTCGACGGGGTGCGGCCATTCCTCCGTGACGACCGAGGGGCGGTCGGACCCGGACTTCCTCAGCGTGATCCACCCGAAGCCGACGGCCTTGGCCTTGCGCGCCTCGAACTCGTCCAGCCACGCGTCGTACCGGGCGGCGTACTGCGCGGGATCGGCGCGATGGTCACCACTGTCGCGCAGCCACAGCTCGGCGTACTGCGTGACGTCCTGCACCTCGCGCTGCACGATCCAGGCGTCACAGCCGCGCGGCACCCAGGAACGCAGCCGCTCCTGCCAGTCCTCACCCTCCACGTGCAGCCAGTTGGCGAGGAACTGGGCGTATCCCCCGTCGTTGAGCCTGTCCCCCGCCTGCTGGACGAGCGAGCGGCACAGATCGTCCCCGCTCATCCCGCCGTCCCGGTAGGTCAGCCGGGCCCCGGGAGAGATGACGAACGGCGGGTTCGACACGATCAGGTCGTACGTGTCGGAGCCGACGGGCTCGAACAGCGAGCCCTCGCGCAGGTCGGCCTCCCTCGCGCCGGACAGGGCGAGCGTGAGCCGGGTGAAGTGCAGGGCCCGCGGATTCGGATCGGTGGCCGTCACGCGGGTCGCGTGCTGAGCGGCGTGCAGCGCCTGGATGCCGGAGCCGGTGCCCAGGTCGAGCGCGGAGTCCACCGGCGTACGGACCGTGATTCCGGCGAGCGTCGTGGAGGCACCGCCGACGCCGAGAACGACCCCCTCGCCCCGACCGCTCGCGCCGCCCGCTCCGCCGACCGCACATCCGAGGTCGGACACGATGAACCAGTCCTGGCCCTCCGGCCCGCCGTAGGGACGGACGTCGACAGCGGCCCGCACGTCGCCACCGTCGCGCATTACCCAGCCGTCGGCGAGGCAGTCCTCCAGGGGCAGCGCGGCTCGCGCCCGCTCCGCGGGCACGGCGCACTGGAGCAGGAACAGCCGCACCAGCGCCTCCAGGGCGCTGTCCCCGCGAGTGGCGCGCAGGGCGGGCACGGTCTCGCTGCGGGCGAGCGCCGCATAGGCGGGCGCGCCGAGCAGGTCGAGCAGCCCGTCGGCGGTGAACGCGGCGGCGAGGAACGCCTCGCGAAGCCGGGGCGAGTGGTCGGGCAGGGGAAGGCTGGTCGTACTCACCCGCCCATTGTGGCCGCCGCTACCGACAATCGCCGCACGGCCCGGGGTCGTACGCCCTTCCCGTCGGCCCGGCGGCGGCTTGCGGCTTGCGCCGTTCGGGCTCGCGAAGCGTCCCGCCGGTCAGGTCTCGCCGGAGCCGGTCAGGCGTTGCCGTCGGACGCGGAGGCACCACCGGCGGGGCTCGACGTCTTGGCCCGCTGGCAGCCGGGCTGCTTGGCCATGGCCTGGCCCAACTCACCGGACTGCAGCTTCGCCAGAGCGGCCTGGTCCATGCGCTCGATCTTCTTCAGCCCGTCCGCCACGGTCTGCAGACCGTCCGCGAACTTCTGCTGGTTCTTCGGGTCGAGGTCGTCGACCTGCTTCTTCAGGTCGAGGTAGGCGGCAGCGGTGGAGTCGAGCTCCTTGACCGCGTCCTGCTGGAGCTTCTCCCCGTTCTCGACCGGCGGCACGCCCGCGTCCCTGACCGCCTTGGCGAGCGCCTTGTCCGCTGCGGCGATGTCGGCGAACGCCTTGGAGTCGGCGGCCTGGATGTCGGCGGGTTTGCCGTCCGCCGCCGTCGAGATGATGGTCTGCTGGGCGTCGGCTCTCTTCTTGATCTGCGGCTGCGCCTGGTCGCAGACCTCCTTCGCCCAGGCGTTCACCTTCTCCTCGCCGTCGTCACCGCAGCCCGACAGCGCCAGCACCAGTACCGCACCGCCGGACAGTGCGGCTGCAAGCTTCTTGTTCACCGGATTGGTCCCTTCCAAGGCTCTCGGCCCCGGAACATACACGCCAACTGGGCGACACCCGCGTGTCGTACGACCCATTCATGGGGTATTGAATCCATTTGCACCAAGAGAGACAAGGCTCACCCGCGCCCCCGGAACACACACGGACGGGCGGGCGACGCACCAAGGTGCGCCGCCCGCCCGTCCGTTGATCGTGTGTCAGGAAACCACCGCCGGATCGGCCGGCTTCGCGTTGCGCTCAGCCGTTCCGCCTTCGTCGTCGACGGCGATGCCGCGCCGCTTCGAGATGTACACGGAACCGACGATGACGAGGATCGCCAGCACCGCGATCACTGCCCGCACTCCCGCGTTGGAATCGTCTCCGTAGCTGAACTGGATGACCGCGGGCGCGATGAGCAGCGCCACCAGGTTCATCACCTTCAGCAGGGGGTTGATGGCCGGGCCCGCGGTGTCCTTGAACGGGTCGCCCACGGTGTCGCCGATGACGGTCGCGGAATGCGCCTCGCTGCCCTTGCCACCGTGGTGACCGTCCTCGACGAGCTTCTTGGCGTTGTCCCACGCACCTCCGGAGTTGGCGAGGAAGACGGCCATCAGGGTGCCGGTGCCGATCGCTCCCGCGAGGAACGAACCGAGAGCGCCGACGCCGAGCGAGAACCCGACCGCGATGGGGGTCATCACGGCAAGCAGCCCCGGTGTGGTCAACTCCCGCAGCGCGTCCTTGGTGCAGATGTCGACGACGCGTCCGTACTCCGGCTTCTCCGTGTAATCCATGATCCCGGGGTGATCGCGGAACTGCCGCCGCACCTCGTAGACCACCGCACCCGCAGAGCGGGACACGGCGTTGATGGCCAGGCCGGAGAAGAGGAAGACGACCGCGGCGCCGAGCACCAGGCCCACCAGGTTGTTGGGCTGCGAGATGTCCATCACCAGGTTCATCGGCGCGCTGTCGCCCAGCTTCTCGCCCACCTCGGCGGCCGCTGTCGAGATGGCGTCGCGGTACGAGCCGAAGAGCGCCGCGGCGGCGAGCACGGCCGTGGCGATCGCGATGCCCTTGGTGATCGCCTTGGTGGTGTTGCCCACGGCGTCCAGGTCGGTCAGGACCTGGGCGCCGGCGCCGGTGACATCACCGGACATCTCGGCGATGCCCTGGGCGTTGTCGGAGACCGGCCCGAAGGTGTCCATCGCCACGATCACGCCGACGGTGGTGAGCAGTCCCGTGCCCGCCAGCGCCACCGCGAACAGCGCCAGCATGATCGACGTACCGCCGAGCAGGAAGGCCCCGTACACGCCGAGGCCGATCAACAGAGCGGTGTAGACGGCTGATTCGAGGCCGATGGAGATACCGGCCAGGACCACGGTGGCGGGACCGGTCAGCGACGACTTGCCGATGTCCCGCACGGGGCGCCGGTTGGTCTCCGTGAAGTACCCGGTCAGCTGCTGGATCAGCGCCGCCAGCACGATGCCGATGGCGACGGCGACGAGCGCCAGGACCCGCGGGTCCCCGTCGTGCGCCTGGACGGCGGCGTCACCGACACCGTCCAACTCGGCGTACGAACCGGGCAGATAGACGAAGGCAGCGATGGCCACCAGCGCGAGCGAGATCAGCGCGGAGATGAAGAAGCCGCGGTTGATCGCGGTCATCCCACTGCGGTCGGCGCGCCGCGGGGCGACCGCGAAGATGCCGATCATCGCGGTGACCACGCCGATCGCCGGGACGATGAGCGGGAAGGCGAGCCCGGCGTCACCGAACGCCGCCATGCCGAGGATGAGGGCCGCGACGAGGGTCACGGCGTAGGACTCGAAAAGGTCGGCCGCCATGCCGGCGCAGTCACCGACGTTGTCGCCCACGTTGTCGGCGATGGTGGCGGCGTTGCGCGGGTCGTCCTCGGGGATGCCCTGCTCGACCTTGCCGACGAGGTCGGCGCCGACATCGGCCGCCTTGGTGAAAATGCCCCCGCCGACACGCATGAACATGGCGATGAGGGCCGCTCCGAGGCCGAAGCCCTCGAGCACCTTCGGCGCGTCCGCCGCGTAGACGAGCACGACGCAGGAGGCACCGAGCAGGCCGAGGCCCACCGTGAACATGCCGACCACGCCTCCCGTACGGAAAGCGATCTTCATTGCCTTGTGCGCGACGGCTGTCAGGTCCTTTTCCGGCTCGCCTTCCGCCGGTGTGGCCTCACGCGCAGCAGCGGCCACGCGCACATTGGCCCTTACGGCAAGACGCATGCCGATGTATCCGGTGGCCGCCGAGAAAAGCGCACCCACCAGGAAGAACACCGAGCGTCCGGCCCTCTGCGCCCAGTCGTCGGCCGGAAGCAGCATCAGCAGGAAGAACACCACTACGGCGAAGATGCCGAGCGTGCGCAGCTGCCGAGCGAGATAGGCATTCGCACCTTCCTGTACGGCCGCCGCGATCTTCTTCATGGAATCGGTGCCCTCGCCTGCGCCCAGCACCTGGCGCACCAGGAGCTGGGCCACGACGAGCGCCGCCAGGGCGACGACCGCGATCACAATCACGATCAGTCGGTTGTCATCCGTGAGTACTGCGGCTGCGAGAGAAGTGGGGTGATCGATCAGTTCTGGAGTGAAGAGCCCCGCCATTCGTCCTCCTTGACGTTCAGAGCTCAAGATGTGGACGGATTGTAGGGAGCGGAACCTGATCAAAACAGGGCGCGGTAAATGTAATTGACCTTGACTTGCTACTCAGCAAATGATCGCGCCAAGAAATCGCCCCCGAAAGCAGTAACGGGACAAAGGCATTGACGCCGGTTCGATGATCTAGAAAATAACAAAGAGGCCCTGCTCAACAGGGCCTCTTTGCATCAAAATGATCAGAGTATGAAAAGATCGAATTCGCGGGCGGCCGGGTCCGTCGGCGGGATACCTCTGGGACACCGACTCCCAAGACTGTCCGGTCCGGCACGCTCCGGAGCGGTCCGCACGGGTCCGCTCAGGGCGCGGTGAGCACCGACGACGGCCAGCTCATCCGGATCACCCCGCCGCCCTCGGTGGAGGAGACCTCCACGTCGTCGACGAGGCCGCTGATGACGGCGAGACCCATCTCGTCCTCGGCGTCCGCGTCGAGGTCCTCCGGCGCGTCGCCACCATTGCCGGAGACTGCTGCGGAGCCGGCGCCCGACATCGGCACCTCGTCTCCGACCTCGATGGAGAAGGTCTTCTCCTCCTCGGACAACACCACCCGTACGGGCGCCGTGATGCCGTGGCTGCGATGCAGCCCGACGGCCCGGCTGCAGGCCTCGCCCACGGCGAGGCGGACCTCGTCCAGCACCGCCTCATCGACCCCGGCCCGGCGAGCCACGGCAGCGGCGACCAATCGGGCCGTCCTGACGTGCTCGGGCTGGGCGCTGAAGCGGAGCTCAACGATGGCCATGCGGTCCCCCTCGGACGTACGGGCAGGCGTGCCTCTCAGGGGCCCGGGCTGGGTGCCCGGTGCCCCTCTCTGCTTCCGGCAGTCTCCGGCCGACCGTCAGTCGGTTGCGGCGACGGCTTCGTCGACCGTGGTGTGAATCGGGAACACCTTGGTCAGACCCGTGATCCGGAAGATCTTGAGAATGCGCTCCTGGTTGCAGACCAGGCGCAGGGAGCCCTCGTGCGCACGGACGCGCTTGAGGCCACCCACGAGCACACCGAGGCCGGTGGAGTCGAGGAAGTCCACGCCCTCCATGTCGACAACCAGGTGGTAGCTGCCGTCGTTCACCAACTCGACCAACTGCTCGCGCAGCTTGGGCGCGGTATACACATCAATCTCGCCACCGACCTCGACGACCGTACGGTCGCCACCAGGGCCGGACACATTGCGAGTCGACAGGGACAGGTCCACGGATCCTCCAGCACCTTGCTATCGAGCGGCCGCCCCCTGAGGTCTCCCCGACGGAGCCGGAGGACGATCGCCAGCCGCGATGGCATTCAATCACTTACCGGCAGCCATGCACGACGCCTTGGGACCATTGTCCGTCACGCCAGTGACACACTCGGTGCCGATGGCCAAGAAACACCGTCCCAGTCGACCGCCTGAGAGCGGGGAAAACCGCCCCTCTCCCGGCACGGTCCTCGACCGGCTCGCCGCAGGTGCGAGCCGGGCTGCGCGCATCACTCATACGGAGCACCTGCCCCCTCGACCGGGCAGGCATGCCCTCTGGCCGGACCGCATCCGAACAGAAGTGATCAGCGCTGTCCGGCATGCCGGGATCGACCACCCCTGGGCCCACCAGGCGGCCGCCGCAGAGCACGCCCTGGACGGCGAGTCCGTGGTCATCGCGACCGGCACCGCGTCCGGCAAGTCCCTCGCGTACCTCGCGCCCGTCCTCAGCACGCTGCTCGACGGTGCCGAGGCGGCCAACGGCCGTGGAACCACCGCGCTGTACCTGGCGCCCACCAAGGCGCTCGCCGCCGACCAGCGCCGCGCCGTCAAAGAACTGGCCGCCCCGCTGGGCAACCGCATCCGTCCGGCGGTCTACGACGGCGACACGCCCGTCGAGGAACGCGAATGGGTCCGCCAGTACGCCAACTACGTCCTCACCAACCCCGACATGCTGCACCGGGGCATACTCCCCTCCCACCCCCGCTGGTCCTCCTTCCTGCGCTCCCTGCGTTACGTCGTGATCGACGAGTGCCACACCTACCGGGGCGTCTTCGGCTCCCACGTCGCCCAGGTGCTGCGCCGTCTTCGCCGTGTATGCGCCCGCTACGGTGCGAATCCGGTCTTCCTGCTCGCCTCCGCCACCGCAGCGGAACCGGCCGTCGCCGCGGGCCGGCTCACCGGCCTGCCTGTCCACGAGGTCGCCGACGACGCCTCGCCGCGCGGCGAGCTGGTCTTCGCCCTGTGGGAACCGCCCCTCACCGAGCTCCACGGCGAGAAGGGCGCGCCGGTACGCCGCACGGCGACCGCCGAGACCGCCGACCTCCTGACCGACCTGACGGTCCAGGGCGTGCGCAGCGTGGCCTTCGTACGCTCCCGCCGCGGAGCCGAACTGATCTCCGTGATCGCCAAGGAACGCCTCGCCGAAGTGGACCGCTCCCTGCCCGGGCGTGTCGCCGCCTACCGAGGCGGCTATCTGCCCGAGGAACGCCGGGCCCTCGAGCGGGCCCTCCATTCCGGCGAGCTCCTGGGCCTGGCTGCCACCACCGCCCTCGAGCTCGGCGTCGACGTCGCCGGCCTGGACGCCGTCGTCATCGCGGGCTATCCCGGCACGCGGGCTTCCCTGTGGCAGCAGGCCGGCCGGGCCGGGCGTTCGGGCCGGGGCGCCCTCGCGGTCCTCGTGGCCCGCGACGACCCGCTGGACACCTTCCTCGTCCACCACCCCGAGGCATTGTTCGACCGTCCCGTGGAGTCCACGGTTCTCGACCCCGACAACCCCTACGTGCTCGCCCCGCATCTGTGCGCGGCCGCCGCCGAAATGCCCCTCACCGAGGCCGACCTCGAACTCTTCGGTCCCGCCACGCCCGACCTCATGCCGCAGCTCGAAGCCGCCAGGCTGCTCCGTCGGCGTGCCTCCGGCTGGCACTGGACCCGCCGCGAACGGGCCGCGGACCTCACCGACATCCGGGGCGAGGGCGGTCGACCGGTCCAGATCGTCGAGGCCGCCACCGGCCGGCTGCTCGGCACGGTCGACGAAGGCGCCGCCCACACTGCGGTCCACGACGGCGCAGTTCACCTGCACCAGGGCCGCACCTATCTCGTCGAGCGGCTGGACCTGGACGACTCCGTCGCCCTCGTCACCGAGGCGAACCCGCCCTACTCGACCACCGCCCGTGACACCACCTCCATCTCCGTGCTCGAAACCGAAACCGAGATCCCCTGGGGCGACGGTCGCCTCTGCTACGGCTCCGTCGAGGTCACCAACCAGGTCGTCTCCTTCCTGCGTCGCCGTCTCATCACCGGGGAAGTGCTCGGCGAGACGAAACTCGGCCTCCCCCCGCGGATTCTGCGCACCCGAGCCGTGTGGTGGACAGTCACCGAGGATCAACTGGACTCCGCCCGCATCAACCCGGAGCAGCTGGGCGGGGCCCTGCACGCCGCAGAACACGCCTCGATCGGGATGCTTCCGCTTTTCGCCACCTGTGACCGCTGGGACATCGGAGGCGTCTCCGTACCGCTCCACCCGGACACGCTGCTGCCGACCGTCTTCGTGTACGACGGGCACCCGGGCGGGGCCGGCTTCGCCGAGCGGGCCTTCCACACTGCACCCGAGTGGCTCACTGCGACCCGAGAGGCGATCGCCTCGTGCGAGTGCGAAGCGGGCTGCCCGTCGTGCATCCAGTCGCCCAAGTGCGGCAACGGCAACGATCCGCTGCACAAGAGGGGCGCAGTCCGACTGCTCACGGAACTTCTCCGGGCGGCCCCGGCGGCTCCTGAGACAGCGGCGGCCCCGCCCGCCCCCTGACTGCCGGGGCGTACGGGCCGAAGCGGGCCCGTGCCGTGACATCGGCGATCTCGCCTGTCACGGCGCAGCGCACCACCTCCGTGTCCTGCGCCCGGGCCACCTCGGCCGCCTTCGCGCAGGCCTCGGCCGTGCCCCGTAGGGCGTTGTCGGCCGCGGCGAGCGCCGCGAGGTCGGCGGCGGCTCCCGCGCGGTGCCGGGCAACCACCACCTGGCCCATCGCCAGGACGATCGCGAAGACCGCGCACAGCACGGTGGTCGCCATGGCCACCCAAACGGTCGCCGAGCCGCGGTCCCCCTTCACGGCACCATCCCTTCAACGTCCACCGGGGCGGCGGGTGGGCCGTCGCCGGGCAGAACCCTTATCGCTGCGCCGACGCCCCGTTCGGCCACACCGGTGACGCCGGCCCGCCCGGCCCGGTCCGCGCGCACGAGGACTGGTCTCACGCCCACCCGGTTCTCGGCCCGGGGCGCCCGGTACCCAGCGGACCCAGGCTCCTGTCCTGTGGTGTCCTCGGCAGCCGCCGCCGCGTCGGCGCTCAGGGTCAACGACAGGGCACCAGGCCCGGGCGTCTCTGCCTCCACACGTACGCGCCAGAGGCCCCCGGTGCGGTCCAACGTGACCTCGGCGCCGTTCGGCGCCGCGGATCGGGCGGCAGCAAGAGCAGCCGCCCGTGGCTCCGACCTGGCAGCGGCACGAGCACCGGCGCGCGCTGCGTCCACGCACTGGATCTGCGCGGAGGCAGCCATCAGCGCCCAGACGAGCGCCATGGTGAAGACCACAAGGGACGGCACCGCGACCGCCGCCTCCGCCGTCACAAAGCCCCTGTCGTGAGCCTTGGCGCCCTGCAGCAGCTCAGAACTGCGCATCGAGCGCCTTCCCGATCACCGCTTCCAGCGCGCCCGAGACGGTGCCACTGGTGACGATCTTGTAGAGCACCGCCGCGAAGGCACAGGCGGCGATCGTTCCCATCGCGTACTCGGACGTCGTCATTCCACTGTCGTTGCGCATCCTGCGCAGCAGCGCGCGCCACCGACCGCTCATCGTCTTCCACATGGTCGACCTCCCGTTGACGAAGTTCTCGTGATTGCTTCGATTGCTGTCATTGCTGTGCTGCCGTGAAGGCCATGAGGCGCGCGGGCAGCGCCGCTGCTCGTGCATCAGTTGCCGCGCAGCAGCCCGTCGGCCAGGCCGATCACCACAGGTGCCACCCCGACCGCGAGGAACGCGGGCAGGAAGCACAGCCCCACCGGGGCAGTGATCAACACCTGCGCCCTGCGTCCCCGGCCGGTGACCGCGCGGGCCCTCTCTGCACGGAATCGCTCCGCCAGCCGCGACACCGGTTCCGCCGCCGGCGCTCCGGTGGAATCGGCCCGCTCCAGGCATCGGGCCAGAGGCTCGGCGCCCGGTATCCCGCCGAACCAGCCCCAGGTGGGGGCCGCTTCCGCTCCGAGCCGGAGTTGAGCGGCAGTCCGCGCAAGACGGGCACCGACCGGGCCACCCAGAGACTCACCGACCGCCTCGGCGGCTTCACGCGGCCCCGCTCCGGCCGAGATGCAGGCAGCGAGGAGGTCTGCCGCCAGGGGCAGTTGGTGTGCCGTATCCCTCATGGCGTCGCTCGCGGCCACGGTTGCGCCCGTTCGGTCACGGCCGCGTTGCCACCGCCGCACGCCGTACGCTCCGGCAGCCCCCACCGCGCCACCCGCCAACCCGCCGATCAGGACGCAGCCGAGGGCGACCACCCCGAGCGGGGCGGACCATCGCCTCACAAAGCCTCCGATGTCCACTCGCCCGTGACGCGGCTCACCGCGGGCGATCGACAGGAGCGCCTGTCCTCTTGCTCGCGTCCTCTTCTCGCTTCGCCTCGCGACAAGCAAGGAGGCCAGACAAGCCACCGTGCAAAGGGCCGCTGCCACTACCCCCAGGCTGTGGACAACTTCGCCGTTCACGACTTCTCTCCGGCGCGGACGATCCGGCCGGCCCACCAGAGCCCCGCCGCCTCCAGAAGGCCTCCGAGCACCAGGCACGCGATTCCCGCAGGGGTGTGGAACAGGACGCGCAAGGGATCCGCGCCCAGCGCCCAGCCCATGGCCAGGCCGGCCACTGGGAGCAGCGCGAGGAGCACGATGGTCGACCATGCTCCGGCCAACTGCGACTTCAGTTCCTCGCGTTGGTCTCTCTCGGCCTGCAGGGCCGCCTCCAGGCGGTCCAGCCCGGCGGCCAGACCCGCGCCGCCGTCCACGGCCACCCGCCAGCAGGCAGCCACCCCGGCAAGCCCCTCCGCGCCCGGCTGCCGTGCCGCGTCCCTCAGCGCCCCGGGCACGTCTCCGCCGAACCTCGCCGCGGCCAGCACCGAGGCCTCCGCCTCACCGAGCACATCCGTCGACCGGGCCGCGTACAGCAGCGCCTGCCCCGGCTGCAGCCCGGCCCTCAGTTCCCCCGCAGTCGCTCCACACAGACCGATGACTCCCTCGGCCCGCCGCTCTTCGTCCCTGCCGCGCTCCCTGGCACGCAACCAGCGCCGAACCAGAGGCACCGCGACGGCTCCGGCGAGCAGCGGCAACGGGGATTCGCCGGCGACCGCCGCCACCAGCGCCACCGGCAGGCACAGCCACTCCATCCGCGGCGTGACCACCGGCAGCAGCCGCTCCCACGACCACCACGGGGGCAGTACCGCCCCACTGCCGTCCGCGAACAGCAGCCGCGCCCGTTTCACCCCCTGCCCACCGGACATCAACCATGCCGCCGCCCCCAGGCACATCGCCGCAGCACACATCGACTGGACAGCCGTCACAGCGCATCACCGACCAGAGCCCGCAGGCGCCCCCATCCCGGCTCGGACACGAACGAACCCTCGCCCCACCTCAGCGCCGGTACGGTGACCACCCACCCGGCGGTGTCCCGCTCCAGCACATGGATCTCAGCGACCCGGCGGCGGCCGGCCCCGTCGCGTACAAGATGGATCACCACCGAGAGCGCCGCCGCCAACTGGCTGTGCAGAGCTGCCCGGTCGAGCCCGGCTGCAGTACCCAGCGCCTCGAGTCGCGCGGGCACATCCGAGGCAGCATTGGCATGGACGGTGCCGCAGCCACCTTCGTGACCAGTGTTGAGTGCCGCCAGAAGCTCCGTGACCTCGGCTCCTCGCACCTCTCCGACGACGAGCCGGTCCGGACGCATCCGCAGTGCCTGCCGGACCAGGTCCTGCAGCGTCACCAGGCCCGCGCCCTCCTGGTTCGCCGTGCGCGACTCGAGCCGCACCACGTGGGGGTGCTCGGGCCGCAGTTCGGCCGAGTCCTCGGCGAGCACGATGCGCTCACGCTCTCCCACCATCCCCAGCAGGCTGCTCAGCAGAGTCGTCTTCCCGAACCTTGGACTAAGACGTGTCTATGGGTGCAGACTTGGGTCATGACAGTGAGCAACCGCCGTCCCGCGGGCCCGATTCGCGCCGTCATCTACGTCCGCATCAGCCAGGACCGCACCGGGGCCGGCCTCGGCGTGGACCGGCAGCGCGAGGACTGCCAGGCCCTCGCCGACCGGAACGGCTGGAACGTCGTCGAGGTGTACGTCGACAACGACATCAGCGCCTACTCGGGCAAGAAGCGGCCCGGCTACCGGCAGATGCTGGCCGACCTCGACGACGGCCTCGCCACCGTCGTGATCGCCTGGCACAACGACCGGCTGCACCGCTCCCCCCTGGAGCTCGAGGAATACATCGACCTCAGCCAGCGGCGCGGCGTCGACACCCACACCTGCCAAGCCGGAGTGATCGACCTCTCCACGCCCGGCGGCCGGATGACCGCGCGCATCCACGGCGTAGTCGCCCGCCACGAGTCCGAGCACAAGGCCGAGCGCGTCGCCCGGGCCCGGATGCAGAAGGCGAAGGCCGGCGAGTGGGGTGGCGGAATTCGCCCGTTCGGATGGGGTGTGCCGACTGGCGAGTTGACGAAGCGTGTCGACAAGGCCACCGGCGAGGAGGTCGAGGTGCCCGTCCTCGACATGAACAAGGCCGTGCCCGAGGAGGCCGCCGCGATCGAGGCCGGGCACGACATGCTCCTGTCCGGCGGGTCGCTCAACGCCTGGGTGAAGTGGCTCGCCGACAAGGGGCTCACCACCACCCGCGGGAACCCGATCGGGCCGCAGGAAGCGCGCGACTACCTGCTGCGCGCGAGGAACGCAGGCATCGCCATCTACAAGGGCGAGGAGATCGGCAAGGGCACTTGGGACGCGCTCGTGCCCGAGGAGAAGCACAGGGCCGTCGTCGCGATCCTCAAGGACCCGTCACGGCGCACCACGCCCGGGTCGCAACCGAAGTGGCTGGGATCGCTGATCTACCGGTGCGGCCGCCCCGGGTGCACGGCGTTCGCTTACGTCACCCAGTCCGGCGGCCGTAGCTACCCCTCGTACCGGTGCCAGACCGCGCACGGCGGCGGCCGGCGCGCGTCCACCCTCGACGAATACGTCCAGGACGTCATCGTCGAACGCCTCTCACGCGACGACGCGCAGGACCTGCTGCTGCCCGGGCCCGAGAACATCGACGTCTCGGGGCTGCAGATGGAATCCGAGACGATCCGCCGACGGCTGACCGATGTGGCGGCCACGTTCGGCGCCGGTCAGATCTCGATGCCCCAGTTCACCGAGGCGTCGGGCGTGGCGCGCGCGCAGCTCGAGGGCATCAGCCGTCAGCTCGCGCGGGCGGCGACGCAGGACCCGCTCGTACCGCTGGTCGGGGCGCCGGATGTGCGGAAGGCGTGGAAGGCAATGGATCTGCCCCGGCAGCGGGCGGTGCTGCGGGAGCTCGTCGACGTCACGCTCATGTCGCCGCGGCGGGGCCGCATGCCCGACGGCGGTTACTTCGACTACGAGGCCATCGACTTCCGGTGGAAAAGGGGAAAAGCCTAGGGAATCAAGGGGAGATTTCGTGGCGCCACTTCTCCCTGACCCAACGCTCAATCACGTCCGCATTGGCAGGCAACTCGTTCGCTGATGCGAGAATAGCCGTCGCCTCCTGCGCCTTCCCCGTCCACTCCAACTTGATGGCGCTTGCCAGTTCACGCACGGCTTCCCTTCTGTTGGGAAGATCCGCCTCCAGATCTTCCGGAGCTGCGGTGCGATCCTTCAGCTCATCAGTCATGCCCCGACCCCACAGGGAGAGGGCGATCAACTGTACGAGACGCGCGTCGATACCGAGTTCCAGCGCAGTCTTTCGTTCAAGCTCCGTCACCCGACTGCGAAGCGCATCAATGGCGCCTGGACGCCCGACTTGCGGCCACACATGGATAGCGAGCAGGAAGGTGGAAGTGACCTTCAATGCCTCCCGCGCCTGCGCCAAACGCTGCTCTTCACTCAACTGGTCTGGCGACTCGCTGAACAATCTGTAGGTAACGCCATCGCCAGCGTAGAAGTCACGATTGACCTGCCTGTTCCGGTACCTCTGCACCAGGCCAGGCACCGATCCCGCGTTCTCCAGATCAAGGCGTGCGAGCTCAATGTCACTCCGCAGGGAACCAGAAATGGTTCCCTCAAGCTTCAGCTTCTTCGCCTCTTCCACCATCTGCTCAGGCGATAGGCCAATGCGACGCCAGTAGTCAATGAGAGGCTTCGTACGCGACAGATGCAAGAGTCCTGAGCGGTGAGCCGCTAGTCGTCTACTGAACTCGTCCAGGCGCCTATCGATGGCACCCTTAAGATGGCCATCTTTTCGCTCCTCTGCGATCTCGTTTACGACTTCCTCCAGGCGCGCCGCAACTACCGGGTAAGCGACGGCCATGCTGACCACATCACCGAAAGCTACGCTTGCATCCAGCTCCTTATGCCACACCGTGGTCTCAGAGCGTAGCCAGTGCTCCACATAATCCTGAACGACAGCTTCCGGGAACTCGGTCCTAGGCGCCTTCAGGAGATCGTCAATCGATCGCCCAAACACGCGACTGAAGGCAATGAGCTCGTCGACCGAGATTTTCCTTCGCGGCTCTCCATTCTCGATTCGCCAGATGGCCGATTGACTAACCGGACAGCCGGCGTCAGACACACGGCGGGCCAGCTCGCCGGTACTCCAGCCGCGCAGCTCACGCTCGTACTTCACATGGGCGGCAACGTTCGCCTCCCCGTCACCGGGGTCCACGGCCGCAGCGGCGCCCACCTCAACGCTCCCAAACGCTATTCATCATGAATCAGAGGCTAGAGCGGATTGACTTGAGATGTCCAGCGCTGCTGTACTGATCCTGTTCGCATCAAGCCTCAATGCAGGAGGGATTGCGCGATGGGGAGCCCTGCCCAGACGCAGGCGCTGGAGCGCTTCTACACCACGGACGACGTGGCAGAGCGGTACCGCACGGTCGCCGGAACGGTCCGCTACTGGCGCCACATCGGCTTCGGCCCGAAGGGCGTCAAGGTCGGCCGGCGCTATCTGTACTCCGAGACGGAGATCCGGCGCTTCGACACCGAGCTCGCCGCCAAGGCTCAGGCAGCCAAGGAGACCGCGTGACCAGCCACGCGGCAATCGTCGCCGCAGAAACGACGACAGCGCCGGGGGGCAACCCGACGCCGTCAGTCGAGCAAAGCGAATCCGCCTACCAGCAGATCGGAAGCTCAATGCCCATTCTTGCAGACGCCAGCAACGCTCGACAGGCCAACTCCGGCCAGTCCCTCGATGCTGCTAAGCGCGGCCCTGAGTGGATGGCCCGCTTCGGCTGCCCCGTCTGGTGCGTCATGGACCACGCCGGCACCGACGGTGAACCGGGCTGGCACCAAGGCCTCCCAGCGGAAGCCATCGCCCCGACGCCCTTCTGTGACGCGGACCCCGGCGGCGATTCCGCCGTCGTGCTCGCCGCCCGAGTCACCCAGGTCAACCAGGACCCGAAAGTCTTCGGCGTCGAGACCCGCCTCTGGGTCGACGTCGACTGCGAAACGCTCGAGCTCGACGTCGCCCAGACCGACGTCTTCATCGCCCGCCTCGAAACATTCCTGCCACAGCTCCGCGCCCTGCGCGCTCAGCTCGCCGAGGCCAGCAAGGACGACGTCCCGGAGAACACCGAGGCCAAGGCGGCATGGCTGGCCGCACCAGCAAAGGCGGTGGCCAAGTGACCCCGACGGATCGGCTCCCCGCGACGGCCGGGGGCGACGCCCCCGGCCGCCCGGCCCGTCCGGCCGGCTACTGGGAGCGTGTCGAACGGATCGTCGACCAGGCCCCGCCCCTGGACGACACCCAGCGCGCCCGGCTCCGCGTCATCTTCCACCAGTCCGCACAGCACAAGGAGAAGGCCGCATGACCGAGCACCGCATCGGCCAGTGGCCGGTCAAGAACCCGGTCGCCGTGGTCCCCGCTCCGCCCGTGCCGTCCCCCCAACCCGAGCCGGTCCCGCTGCCCGAGATCGACGTGCGCCTGACGGTCACCGTCGACCTCACCGGCCGGTACACCAGCGCCGCGGAGGTCTCCGAGCACTTCCACCAGCAGGCCAGGCGCCTCCAGGACTGCCACACCGCAGTCGTCCGGGTGGGGGCCGACGCCGCCGACCACTGCACGCACCTCGGCCAGGCCATCGCCAGCGCGTTCTACCTTTCCGCCGAACGGATCGAGGTGGACGTTCCAGCGGGCCGCTGGGAAGGACCCTTCCTCCTCGGGGAGGTCGTGCGCCACGTCCGCATCTACCGGGCCTACCACCAGAACCAGTGGCAGACCGCGCAGGCCTCGGGATAGCAGGCTCGGGCGGCCTGGCCCCGGACCTCACGCAGGTTCGGGGCCGGGCGCGCCACACGAACACCTCACCGGCACGAGAGAAAGCCACCGTTCGTGGAAACCCCTGCATCCCCCCGAGGCGGACTCGCCCCCGCCCGCGCACGGCTCGTCCGCACCACCGCCGTCGACCAGCTCGACCCCGAGCAGCGCACGCTGCTCCACCTCGTCGTCCAGTGCCCCTACTGCGACCACACCCACATTCACCCCGGCGGACACACCGGATCCCCTCGCCTGTGCATCCGGCGCTCGCTCTGCGTCGGCACGCCGGGCGGGGCCTACTTCTTCCCTGAGGTGGTGCAGTGACCGGCGATTCCCAGCGCCTGGCGGCGGACGGGCACCTCGTCCGCGAGACCCTGGCGTACCAGTACCAGGGTGTCCCCGGCCTGCTCAGCATCTGCTCCGACGCCGACCGGTGGGTCGGCCGCCGCTTCGCCACCGACGAGGACGGCATCACTGCGGCCACGGCCTACGTGCTGCAGCTCGACGCGCGGCAGGCAAAGGGCATCTACACCCAGGTCACCACCCTGCACACAGCACCCGAGAAGGGCCGCGGCGGGAAGGAGCTCGCGCACGCCGTCAGCTGGCTGTGGGCCGACGGCGACTTCGGCAGCCTGGGCCACAAGCCCGGCCCCGACGAGCTGCCGCACCCGCTCGACGCGGACCACGTGCGTGAGATCGTCCACGCCTCGGGCCTGCCCGAGCCGACCGGCTGGGTCCTGTCCGGCGGCGGCTGCAACCCGGTGTGGATGCTCGACCAGCCGCACATCATCGGCGACGACGAGGACCGGACTGCTGTCGAGGAGCTCACCTCCGACCTGCAGAAGATCCTCACCGCGTCTGCCTACGGACACGGCTGCTCGTGGGACCGGCAGGTCGGCAACCTCGACCGGCTCATGCGCCTGCCCGGCACGATCAACCGCAAGGGCGGGCAGGAGCGCCCGGCCAGCAGCGCGCCAGGCTCCGGAGAACCGGTCACGCTCGGCACCATGCGCGAGGCAATCACCCGCCTCGCACCAGACGCCCGCGCGGTCCTCGACAAGGCCGACACGGAGAAGCGGGCGCGGAGCGACGAACGAACCGGCCGCACACCCGTACCGGCGCCGCGCGCGCCCCGGCCGATGCCGGGTACGGGGTCGAGCGTGTTCGACATCCTCGCCGCCGGACTCACCTTCCGCGACGTTCTCGAGCCCGCCGGCTGGACCTACCGGGGCACCAGCGGCGGCCGCGAAAAGTGGCTCCGCCCAGCCGGAGCCGAAGGCAGCGCCGAAAGCGAGTACAGCCTCATCTGCGACGACCACGTCGCCGTGAACTGGTCCGAGCGCTCCGGCCTCCCCGTCGGCCAGCAGCCTCCGGGGCGGAAGCTGACCGTGCCCACCCTTTGGGCCCACCTGCACTACGGCGGCAACGAGAGCGAGGCCGCACGGGACGTTCTGCGCGCCGCGTTCGACCAAGACGCCAGCCCTGCCGCCCGCGGACTACCGTCCGCGCTGCTGGCCCAGGTGAAGCAGCACTGCCGCCCGCCGCGAACCGAACGCCCACCGGCCCCGGCGCCACCCGCCGAAGACATGTGGGGGCCCGACCTACTGGACGAGCCGGAGCCCGAGCACGACCGCCCTGGCGATGAGCCGCGGGAACCGAAGGCACACCCGGGCCTTCTACCTGAGGAGTTCTACGCGGCCCGGCCCGTCTTTCAGCACATCCGGCAGGCAGCGCACGCTGAAGGGTCAAGCGCAGACGTGCTGTTCTACTCGCTGCTCGCCCGCCTGTCCGCGATGGTCTCACCCCGGATCACCGCGGTGTCAGGCATCGGCGGCCGTGCCTCACTGAACCTGTTCGTCGCGGTCGTGGCCGCCTCTGGAGGCGGCAAGTCGATCGGCACCAAGGTCGCCCGATCCCTGCTGCCCCCGCTCGACCCGGAGTTCCGCGATGGTCTCCCGATCGGCTCGGGCGAAGGCATCGCCGAGGCTTTCATGGGCACGGTCGACGAGGAGACGGGCGAGATCCACGCCAAGGGCCCGCTGAAGGGCGACCCGGTCACACGAAAGGTCCGCAAGCAGGTCCGGCACAACGCCTACTTCTACGTCGACGAGGGCCAGACCCTGGCCAGCCTCGCCGAGCGCGCCGGCAGCGTGCTGGGCGAGACCCTGCGCCGGGCCGCCATCGGAGAGACCCTCGGCCAGACCAACGCTTCCGAGGAGCGGACCCGCTACGTGGCCGCGGGCTCGTACAGCCTCGGCATGGTCGTCGGCTTCCAACCGTCGACGGCCATGCCGGTCATCGCTGACGCGAGCACCGGCACTCCGCAGCGCTTCCTGTGGGCATGGGCCGCCGACCCGTCGATCCCGGACGAGCCGCCAGCGTCTCCCGGCCCGCTACCGGTAAACCCGGCCTCCATCCAGCCCGCCGACAGTCTCGACATCGTGCTCCCCGAACGCATCCGCCGGATGCTCTGGGCCGAGCATGTCGCGCGCAACCGGGGCGAGTTGGAGATCGACGAGCTGGACGGGCACGCGAACCTGATGAAGGTGAAGCTCACGGCCCTCTTGGCGCTGCTCGACGGCGGCCGGGTCGAGGCAACGGAGGAGGACTGGGCACTCGCCGAGATCGTGTGGCGTTCGTCGTGCGCTGTGCGGGCGGCGTTGATCCAGCGCGCGGCCCGGGAGGCGGAGGCTGCCCGGCGCCGCGAGGAGGACGCGAAGGTCGCGCAGGAGCTCCGCGCGCATCAGGCCAAGAACGACACGGACCGCACGTTGGAGCGCATCGCCCGGCTGGTGCGGAAGCACGCATCAACAGTCGGCGGGATCACGTTCGGTGAGCTGAACCGGCGCCTCCGGAGCAGCGACAGGCCGTTCCTGCACCGGTCCGTGGACGTCGCCGAGGCCAACGACTGGGTGTTCACCGAGGGCGACCGCATCTGCGTTCAGACCGAGTGAGCGATGTGGACATGTGGACATGTGGACGGCTGTCCACATTCGCCTGTCTCTCAATCCAGCAGCTTCCTAATAAGTACATAAAGGGACAAGAGAGAGATTCATTTCACTCCCGCGACGCGAGACAGGCCGATGTGGACGCCGTCCACGTTGTCCACGTCCACATCCCACGTCCACATCGACACACACCTACTGGAGGACCAGATGATCCCCGCCACACCCGGCTGGTACGTACATGAGCCTGACGAGCAGGGCGAGTTCCTCGACCCCGTCATCGCCTGGAAGCCCACAACCGACAGCGACGGCGACGACATCCTCCTGCCGTTCGTCGACGGCGGCCCGGGCTTCCCGCCACACCTCCTCAGCGAAGAGTCGTTCAAGCACATCCAGCGCAGCGTGATCTACCGCCCCTCGCACGATCCCGGCCGAGAGGGCCAGTGATGTCGGATCGCGCCGACAAGATGGCCCGCGCCTTGGACCGGGCGAACGCCTGTGTCGAGCAGTGGGCGGGCGACATGACGCTCGTCACCCGCAGCGCAGCGGCTGACCTGTTCGCCTCGCTGCTCGAGCTCAACGGCTGGGAGCAGACCGATGCCGCCCCGCCACTGCGGGCCGTGCCCGACATCGAGAGGACCCCGAAGTGACCGAGACCGAGATCGTGATGCTCCTTGTCGGCATCATCGTCGGCGCCCAGCTGGCGCTGGTCGTGCACCTCGTCGGCGAGTACCGCGGCAACCGTCGCGTGGCCCGTGCCGGTGCCGCCGCCCTCGCCCAGGCCCGCAAGCGACACACCACAGCCGACTGGCGCGAGGCCCTTGCCCGCCGGCCGACCCTGGCCGAGGTCGCCCAGGCCGAGGTCCGCGACTTCGAACTCGGCCTGCTCAACGGCCTGGACCGCGTCGAGGACGCGGCCCGGAGGGAAGGACTGCTGTGAACGAGTGCGGGCTGTGCGAGGAGACGCTCGAGGACGGGTATCTGTGCCTCGGCTGCGCCAAGGCGACCCGCGTGCGGCTCGAGGCCATGCCCACCCTGTACGCCGGGCTCGCCGCCCTGCTCCCCCCGGCCGGCGGCACGTCCGGCATCCGGAGCGGCAAAGGCGGCCCACCCCCGCTCCCGGTCAACGAGGACATCCTCGACATGCGCAGCGGCGGCGGCATGGTCGCCACCCTGGAAAGCTGGGTTGACGCCATCCGCCACGACCGCGGCCGACCCGAGGTCCTCCACCCGGGCAGCCCGACCGGCCGCATCACACGCGCGGTCGACGAGCTCCTCGGGCACATGCCGTGGGTGGCCGTGTCGTGGCCGGAGGCCGGCCTGTTCGCCGGAGAGATCCGGGAGCTGACCCGCTCGGCGAGCTCGATCATCCGCCCGCCCGCTCCGGAGCGCGGTAGGCGGATCGGGAACTGCCCGGCGCAGTTCGAGGACGGCGTCATCTGCGGCGCAGTCCTGCGTCTGGCGCCCGGCGAGCGGGTGGTCACCTGCCGCTGGTGCCAGACGGCGTATCCGCCGGCCACCTGGACCGGTCTCAAAGCCCTGATCGACGAGGACGAGCGCGCGCCCAACGAGCCTCAGGCGCAGGCGTGCTGACGGCCCCACCCTGTTGCAATCCAACCCTAGGGTTGGATACGCTCTGGGGGATGGAAGCGAAACCCTGGCGGGATCGCGTTCGGCAGGAGGAAGAGCTGGTGGAACAGCTCCAACTCCAGGTGTCGCAGTCCGCCAAACGCAGAGCGGAAGCCCTGCTCGAAGGCGTGGCGGAACTGGGATCCGTGGCCGAAGTGGCCCGGGCGCTGGGGAAGAGCTGGAACGCCGTCGACAAGGCGATCAAGAAGAACGCGCCCACAAAGGGCCACGACACAACCGAATAGAAGCGGGGCCGGACGACAGCTCCCGGGTGGTGGAACACCCGAGGCGCGCGCGTCGCCCGACCCCTGACGCACCGGTGTGCAGACACGCACCGGCACTAACCCACGAACGAGATCGGACCTCGTCATGGACTCCCGCAATCCTATTGCGCACGCAATGGGGCAGACAGACCTGCCCCGCCCCGGCGACAGCGACCCCGACATGAACGAGGCCCTGCGCCGCGTTCGCGCCGGCCGCCCTGGTGGTGCTCGATGACCGAGCAGACCGCCACCCCCGTCCTCACCGCGGACACCATCCGGCTCCTCGGCATGCTGGCCGACAAGGTCAGCACGGCACGGCCGAACGCCGAGATGCGGGAAGAGACCCGCCTCGCACAGGCCCTCGTCATGGCCGAGCGACTCCACGGCCCGACGGAGGCTGCGTTCGCCGCCGAGCAGGACCTCCTTGCCGCCGCCCCGCCCGTCCGGCCGGGCACCAGCCGCGGCGAATACGCGGCGCTCCTCCGGCTCATCGCGAACGGGGTGACCGCCCAGTGACCGGGCAGCGCACCGTCACGGTGCCCACCCTCGACCGCGGCGACATCACCATCCCCGAACCGGCATGGTGCGCCGGACACCAAGACCAGCCCACCGAGGCATTCGTCGACCTCAGCCACCGCGGCCCCGAGCACCAGCTCGGCGACCCCACCGACCCGATCGCCGTCGCGTTCGTCTCCCAGTTCCCCCACGGGACCACACGGCGCGAGACCGGCCTCTACGTCGAGCAGACCGGCCTGGCCATCACCCTCGACCCCAACGAGGTCGAACGGCTCGCCGCCGACTTCACCACCGCCGAGGGCCAGCTCCGGCGCCTCGCCGCCTGGCTCCGCATCCTCCGCGGGGGTGCCTGATGGCTGGCGCACCCTCCGTGGCGCAGCGACGAGCCGACGTGCGCCGCCTGGCGCAAGGTGGCGCATCCAACCGCGCCATCGCGGCGCAGCTCAACATCTCCAAGGACACGGTGCGACGCGACCTGGAGGCCAGTGAGCCGCCGGCCGAGACACTGGCGCAGCGCCTGGCGCAGCGTGCGGCGCGCACCGAGACGGCCATGCGCCAGCTGAGCGCCGCAGTACAGGCCGTGGGTGGCGCACACCCGGCGCACACCCCCACGACCGAGGAGACGGCGCGGCGCTGGTACGCCGAACTGTGCGCCACCGCCAACAAGCTCCTGGCGCTCGCCGACCAGTTCACCGAGTACTACCCGGGCGCCACCGCATGCGCCAGCGAGGACGTGAGTGCGCCATGACGCTCACCTACCACGCGCTCGGCTACTACGCCCTGCCCGCGCTCATCGCCGCCGGCCTCCTCCTCGGGGTCCTGCCGCGCGACAGCCAGGCCCACCGGCTCGTCGCCCGCACCACCCTCCTCGGCCTCCTCCTCGTCGCCGCCCTCGTCGGCCTCTCGTACTGAAGGACCCACCGTGAAGACCACCCTGCTCGCCGCCATCGACACCGCCAGCACCCACACCATGGCCGCCCCCGCCGCCGCACCCAGCGGCTCCGTCCCCATCTCCGTCCTCCTGATCATCGTGCTCGCCATCTGGGCCTGGCAGATGCACAAGCACGGCAAGGACACCAAGAAGCTCCACCTGCTCCCCGGGTTCGTGTGCCTCGGCCTCGGCCTGTCCCTGTCCGGCACCCAGCTCGGCGCGATGATCGGCCAACTGTTCGGCAGCGTCGGCCAGATGCTCGCCACCTTCGTCGGCAGCGCCTGACCCCACGTGGCCACCGACCCCGAGGACGACACCCTCGAGCTGCCGCCCGTCCCCGCCTTCGGGCGCGGGCGGCCCCGGTGGGCCGCCAACCGCATCCACCCCCGGCGCATCGCCCGAGGCAACCAAGCCCTTGCGAAGCGGCTCCGCGCCTGGGTCACCACCGAGAACACCCCAAGCCGCATCGCCCTCCTCGGCGGCGCAGCCCTCATCACCATCCGTACCGCCAACCAAGAGCCCCGGCTCCTCACCGCAGCCGCCGCGGCCTACACCGTCTTCGCCTGGCGAGCCGGCCGACCCGTACCCCCGACAGAAGACGACCTCAAGCGCCGCGTTGTCGAAGGCGTCTCCCACCTCATGGGCGACCAGCCCGCCGTGTTCCTCCGCGACGTATACGACGCCTTCCAAGCCCGGCCCGCCGCCCAGCACCTCGACGACGCGCGGCTCCGCGCCGTCCTCGTCCACTGCGGCATCACCATCCACAAGGCCGTGCGCATCGGCGAAACGACCGGCCGCAGCGGCATCAAGCGCACCGACCTCGACACCCTCCTCTCCCCCGAACCCGCAGACACCCCTTCCGGGGACGTAGACGCAGGTCACGACGGCGGAGAAGGGGCTGTAGACCCCGCGTAGACCGCCCGTAGAACGGGCCGTAGACCACCCAGGAGACCCAATGCCACGCCACATCCACGCCCTCATCCACAAGCTGGGGATCGAGGTCCCGCCCCTGCCGTACTGCGCCCGCTGCGGCGGCCACTACCCGCCCCACAGCCACTGAGATACGGGACACTGAAGCCATGACCGAGCCGCTCCTCGTCGACGCCTACGCCGCAGCAGCAGCCACCGGCATCAAGCCCGGCACCATCCGCGTCTGGCTCCACCGCGGCAAACTCACCCACCACGGCCACGACCGCCAAGGCCGCGCACTCGTCAACCTGAACGAACTCCAGCCGCCCATAGCGGCAGAGGCAGCTTGACCAGCCCGATCGCAGGGTGTAACACTCAAACCACGTCCGGCGTGCCCGGACACACAGACACCACGAAGCCCCGCCACCACGGCGGGGCTTCCGTCATGTCCGGGGGGCGCATGGCCGGCCGCAAGGACCTGACCGAGTACGGCTACCGAAAGGCACGCGCCCGGTTCCTCGCCGAGTCCGACGTCTGCCACATCTGCGGCCACCCCGCCGCCGACACCATCGACCACCTCACCCCCGTCAGCCGAGGCGGCTCCACCAAGGATCAGGACAACTGGGCGCCAGCCCACGGCGTCAAGGGCTGCCCCACATGCGGACGCAAGTGCAATGGCGAGAAGAGCAACAAGCCCGCCGCCGCCGTCAACCGCCTCGTCACCTCGCGCGACTGGTACTCAGGACCATGACCATGCCCAACATCACAAGGCATCAATGCAGGTCAAAGGCATGATCGAACCGATCTGACCCGATCGATCCGGCCGGATCCGCCGTGATCTTTTGGAGAGATCATCTTCCCAGCCCCGCGCCCAGCTCTTTTTTTTCTCCCCCCGGGCCCGACGCCCAGGCGATGATCATGGAGGCAGGCTGTGACCACCAACGATGCACCTGAACTGCCTCCGCCGGCGGTGGGCCCGCGCGCGCGTGGCCCGGTCGAGCAGGCGGTGCGGGACGACGTCGAGCAGCTCGGTGATCTGACTGGCGTGGAGCCGTCGCTGTCGGAGATGGCGTACCGGCTAGCCCGCGAGATCGACACCGGTGGTGGGGAGGACGGCAAGCAGCTCCCGCAGCTCAACCGAGAGTTGCGGCAGACGCTCGCCCAGCTGCTGGAGGGGCGGGCCACGGATGACGACGACGATGACCTCGGAGACCTGGCAGAGCCCGAGTGAGTTCGCCGCGGATCTGGAGGACCGGTACGGGCTGACGTGTCCGCCGCGGTGGGGGACGCCGCGTCACCCGGACCGCAAGTCGCTCGGTCCGAAGTTGTGGAAGGTCATGGCCAAGCTCGGTGCTCCGCCAATGCCGTGGCAGAAGTACGTCAGCGACGTCGCCCTGGAGATCGACCCGGACACGGGCCTGTTCGCGCACCGCAACGTCGGGTTGAGCGTGCCCCGTCAGCAGGGCAAGACGGAGCTGTGCCTGGGCGCGCAGGTGCACCGGGCGATGGCGTGGCAGCGGCAGAACGTCGTGTACGCGGCGCAGACGCGGGGCATGGCCCGGCAGCGGTGGGAGGACGAGTTCTGGGAGAAGATCGCCGCCTCTGAGCTGTCGTCGAGGGCCCGGATCCGCAAGAGCAACGGCAACGAGGCGATTCTGTGGCCGGCGACCCGCTCGAAGATGGGCATCACGGCGAACACGGAGAAGGCCGGCCATGGCCCCGTCTTGGATCTCGGGTTCATCGACGAGGCGTTTGCGCACGAGGACGACCGGCTCGAGGCCGCGTTCTCTCCGGCGATGCTGACGCGGGCCATGGCCCAGCTGTGGTGGGCGTCGGCCGGCGGTACGACGAAGTCGACGTTCCTCAACAAGAAGCGCAAGGCGGGGCGCGAGGTGATCGAAGCTCTGTGGGCTGCGCTCGCCGAGGACCCGGGCGCGCTGCGCCCGAGCATCGCCTACTTCGAGTGGTTCGCCCCGGAGGACATGCCGCGCGACGACCCGGCTACCTGGCGGGCGACGCTTCCGGCGCTCGGGATCACGGTGACCGAGGCGGTCATCCGGGCGGAGCTGGAGAAGCTCGACCCCGCGGAGTTCGACCGGGCTTACCTGAACCGGACGAGGAAGCCGACGCCGCCGTCCGACCCGAACGTGCCCAAGGCTGAGTGGTCGGCGCTGGCCGACCCGAAGTTGAAGCCGGCCGGTGACATGGCGTTCGCGATCGACGTATCGCAGGACCGGGCCACCTCGTCCATCTCGGCGGCCGTGATGCGGCCCGATGGGCGCGTGCATCTCGAGCTGCTGGACCGGCGCGCGGGCACCGACTGGGTGGTGCCTGCGGTGGTGCGGCTCAAGCAGCTGTGGAACCCGCTCGCTGTGGCGGTCGCGTCCTCGGGCGCACCGGCCGGGTCGCTCATCGACGACCTGGTCGCCGCCGGCGTCACCGCCCCGGAGAGCAAAGATCAACCGCACCGCGGCCACCTGGCCGTGATGCGCACGACCGACATCGTCGAGGCCTGCGGGCAGATGGCCGACGCCATGCGGCAGGGCGCGGTCCGGCACACGGACCAGGCTCCGCTGACTGCTGCGGTGAACGGCGCCCGTACCCGCCGGGTCGGTGACGCCTGGCAACTGGACCGAACCAGCTCACTCGCCGACGTTTCGCCGTTCGTGGCGGTGACGCTGGCCCGCTGGGCGCTGATCGTGCGCGGCCCCGCCGTCCTGGACGACTACGACCCACTGGATTCGGTGCTATGAGGAGGGATGCATGGTGAGCCCAACTCGAGGCGCTGGCGCGTCGGGTGTGTGGCGGCGCATGGGGCAGGTGCTGACGGCGCCGTTCCGCTGGGCCGCAGGTGTCAGTAAGCGGGCCATCACGTCCCTGCCGTGGGGCTCCGGCGGATCGCTCACGAACTTCGCCTCGCCGGAGCGTGCGCTCGCGCTGATCCCGCTGTTCGCGTGCGTGCGGATCCTCGCGGACTCGATCGCGTCGCTGCCGGTGCAGACGTACCGGAAGAACGGCGCGTCCCGCGAGATGCTGACGTTCGTTCCCTCCCTGCTGTTCCAGCCGGCCGCCCGCGACAACCTCTTCGAGTGGCTGCACAAGCTCGTGGTGTCGATGGCGCTGCGCGGCAACGCCTACGGACTGATTACCGCTCGGGACGACTTCGGGTTCCCGACGTCGATTGAGTGGCTGAACCCGGACGACGTCTGGGTGGATGAGTCCCGGCCGACGCTGCCGGTCTTCTACTGGCAGGGCCAGGAGGTACCGCGCGAGCAGATCGTGCACATCCCGTGGGTGGTCCTGCCCGGCCAGGTGGTCGGCCTGTCGCCGGTGCAGCACTTTGCCCGCACCATCGGCGTCGGCCTGTCCGCCACCGAGTACGGCCTGTCCTGGTTCGACAACGGCGGGACCCCGCCGTGGACGTTGAAAAACGGCAGCAAGGCGCTCTCACCGGACGAGGCCGACGAGATCAGCGACCGGCTGTCCGCCCGGGTGCGTGCCCGCAAGCCGCTGGTGTACGGATCCGACTGGGACTTCGCGGCGCTGCAGGTGAACCCGGAGGAGTCGCAGTTCATCGAGACCATGCGGCTGAACGCTTCGCAGATCGCGGCCATCTACGGCGTCCCGCCAGAGAAGGTGGGCGGCGACACCGGAGGCAGCATGACCTACTCCACGGTCGAGCTGAACCGCATCGACTTTGCCGACACGACGCTCCTGCCGTGGCTGGTGCGCATCGAGAGCAAACTGTCCGCGCTCATGCCCGGCCGCGAGTTCGTCCGCTTCAACGTCGACGCGACCATCCGAACCGACACGCTCTCCCGTTACCAGGCGCATGCGATCGCGCTCACCAACGGCTGGCGCAACCGTGACGAGATCCGCGCCCTCGAGGACCTGCCGCCGCTGCCGGACGGCCAGGGCCGGACGTACATGCCCGTCGCGCTGCTCGCCGCCGATCCAGCACCCGCGCCCCCGGCCCCCGCCGAACCCGATCCACCTGAAGCTGAGGCCCCGTCCCAGCGCAAGACCCTGGGAGCCGAGGCCCGCCTGGCGATCCTCGCCCGCCAGGACGACCGCATGTCCCCATCCAGTGAGGAGGCCGACCGTGGCTGACCTTGAGAGGCGCTACACGCCAGTGCCCGTCGAGCTGCGGGCCGCCGCCGAGCAGCGCACCATCAACGGCTACGCCGCCGTCTTCAACCGTGAGTCGTCCAACTTGGGTGGCTTCGTCGAGGTTGTCGACGCGCGGGCGTTCAACAAGTCCCGTGGCGACGGCTGGCCCGACGTCATCGCCCGCTACAACCACGACGACAACATGCTCCTGGGCACGGTGGCCGGCGGCACGCTGCGCCTGTCCATCGACGACCAGGGACTGCTGTACGACGTCGACCCGCCGCAGGCACGCGCCGACATCCTCGAGCTCGTCTCCCGGGGCGACGTGCGCAAATCCAGCTTCGCGTTCCGCACCATCGAGGACGACTGGGGCATGACTGATCAGGGATTCCCCAAGCGGACCCTGCTCGCCGCGCAGCTGGTCGACGTCGCCCCGGTCAACGTGCCCGCATACCCCGACTCATCGGCCGGCCTGCGATCCCTGGCGCACCACATGGACGCGCCGCTCGAGGAGGTCCGCAAGCTCGCCCAGGAGGACGAGCTGCGGAAGCTGTTCCGCCGCACCGACGGCCCTGGTCCGGCCAAGCCCGCGACGCTGGGCGCCGCCGCCCGTATGGCGCTACTCGCCCGCCGCGAGTCCCCGCACCTGTAACCCCCTGGGGCAGGCCGACAGCCACCCCCTGACATACCCCTTCGGGCCCGCCGTCGTGCGGGCCTTTGGCATGCGAGGCAGGCCGACAGCCACCTCGGACCCCACCCCGAATCACAGTCAGGAGATCGGACCATGTCCGAGGTTGCAAAGACACTTCAGGAGCGCCGCGCCCGCGTCTGGGAGCAGGCCAAGTCTCTGGCCGACAAGGCCGCCGAGGAGAACCGCACGTTCTCCGGCGAGGAGGAGTCCAACTGGACCGCCCTCAACTCGGAGCTGGACGCGCTCGACTCCCGTATCAGGGCGGTGCTCGAGGGCGAGCAGCGCGCGAAGGACGCCGAGGACGCCATGTCCAAGCTGCGCGGGGAGCCCCGCGGCCAGCAGGGCGGCGGACCGGGCAGCCCGAGCGTGGACGAGCTGCGCGCGTTCCTGCGCGGCGAGACCAGCGCCCGCTCGTTCACGATCGCCCCGGCCCCGGTCCACATGCGTGACCTGACCAAGGGCAGCGCAACGGCCGGCGGCAACACCGTGCCGACGTCGTTCTACGCCCGCCTGGTCGAGCACATGACCGAGTCGGCCGCGATCATGGACTCCGGTGCCACGATCCTGAACACCGCCTCCGGCGAGACTCTCCAGATCCCCAAGACCACGGCGCACACCACGGCCGCACTCCAGACCGAGGGCTCCACCTTCTCCGAGTCCGACCCCACCTTCGGGCAGGTCGAGCTCGGCGCCTACAAGTACGGGCGCCTGGTGCAGATGTCCCGCGAGCTCGTCGACGACACAGGCGTGGACCTCGAGGGCTACCTCGCCCGGTCCGCGGGCCGGGCGCTGGGTGACGCGTTCGGCGCGCACGCCATCACCGGCGACGGATCCGGCAAGCCGCGCGGCATCGTCCTCGACGCGTCCGCCGGCGTCACCGGCCCGGCGGCCGTGGCCGGCGGCTTCGGTGCACAGGCCACCGCCGGTCAGGGCGCGGACCTGCTGATCGACCTGTTCCACTCGGTCATCGCCCCGTACCGCAAGTCGTCCGCCTGCCACTGGATGATGAACGACCAGACCGCCGCCGCGGTCCGCAAGCTCAAGACGTCCGAAGGCGTCTACGTGTGGCAGCCGTCCCTCGTCGTCGGCCAGCCGGACACCATCCTCGGCAAGCCCGTGCTCATCGACCCCAACGTGGCGGACATCGACGTCGCCGCGGAGTCGATCCTGTTCGGCGACTTCAGCCAGTACTACATCCGCATCGCGGGCGGCATCCAGTTCGAGCGGTCGGACGACTTCGCGTTCGGCTCCGACCTGGTTACCTTCCGCGCCAAGATGCGCGCCGACGGCGCCCTGGTCGACCTGACCGGCGCCGTCAAGACGTTCACCGGCGGCGCGGCCAGCTGACCGCTCTCTGCCCGGCCCTGATCGCCTCGCCGCGGCCAGGGCCGGGCGCTATGAGGAGGACCTCGTGTCTCAGTACGACAGGACCCTGTACAAGGTGTCCCTCGCGCCCGGGGCTGTCACCGACGGAACGGACAACGGCACCGCCGTGGACCGGGCCGTGAACGGCGGCATGCAGGACGCCACGCTCATCGTCACCACCGGCGCCGTCACCGACGGCTCCCACGCGGTGACCGTCCAGGACTCGGCCGACGGCACCACCGGCTGGACCGCCGTCTCCGCCTCGCTGCTTCAGGGCAGCCTGCCCACCGTCGTCGAAGCGAACGACAGCACCGTCTTCGAGGTCGGCATCGGCCCGACCCGCCGCTACCTGCGCGCCGTCATCGTCACCACCGGCGCGACCACGGGCGGCGTCATCGGCTGCCACTTCGCGCTCAGTGCCCCCCGCTACTCGCCCGTCACCCGCTGACAGGAGGCCGTCGTGAAGATCCGCATGAAGGTCCAGATGTC
Organism: Streptomyces sp. NPDC006283; assembly: GCF_040613325.1. Lineage (NCBI taxonomy): Bacteria > Bacillati > Actinomycetota > Actinomycetes > Kitasatosporales > Streptomycetaceae > Streptomyces > Streptomyces sp. NPDC006283. Next base: position 52,955 of record NZ_JBEXRZ010000005.1, read on the forward strand.
CGGGACGCGCAACGGCCAGCGGTGGCCCGAGATCGGCAAGGTGACCGACCTGCCGACCGTCGAGGCCGCGCACCTCGTCGCCTCCGGCATCGCCGAGAAGGTCGAAGACCGGGACAAGGTAGAGATCGCGGCCGCCCCCGAGGGCGAAGTGTCCAAACCGCCTGAGGCGAAGCCCGCCTCGAGGCGCCGGCAGCGTCCCGCCAAGGGCGACACCGGCAAGGAGTAGGCCGTGGCCAACGAGTACGCCGAACTGGCCACGTTCAAGCAGCAGCTCAACGTGGAGGAGGACGACACCACCCGCGATGACCTGCTGAACATGGCGCTCGCCGCCGCGTCCCGCAGCATCGACCGGGCCACCGGCCGACGCTTCTACCTCGACTCCACCGCCACCGCGCGGACGTTCAACCCGCACGGGCGGGTGGTGTGCGACGACGCAGGCGCACGGCTTCTCATCGACGACGCCGGCGCGGCGCCGACGCTGGTGGAGACCGGGGCAGGCGGCTCGTACACGGCCGTGACCACCTACGAGACCGGCCCGGACAACGCCCTCGTGCGCGGCCGGGCCATCACCTCCCTGCTGACCACGTCCTCGAGCTGGGGCTACGGCTCCAGCCGCGTTCGGGTCACCGCCCGGTGGGGCTGGCCCGCCGTACCGGAGGAGATCGAGCAGGCCACGCTCATCCAGGCCTCCCGCCTTTACAAGAGGAAGGACTCGCCGGAGGGCGTGACCGGGTCGGCTGAGTGGGGCGTCGTCCGACTGTCCCGCCGTGATCCCGATGTGTGGGCGTTGATCGAGCACTTCGTCCTGCCCGGCTTCGGATAAGGGGGCGGCACATGCAGATGGCTGCAGTGCGTGACGCGATCGCGGCGGCCGCCGCCACGGTCGTCCTGCCCGACGGGATCGGCAAGCTCGTGTGCACCGGCTACGTACCGGACGCGATCACCACCCCCGGGTTCTTCTGCGGCGAGTACTCCGTCGACTTCGACAAGGCCATGCGCCGCAGCCTCGACGAGGTCGAGCTCACTGCCCGCGTGCTGGTCAGCCGCACCGACGACAAGGCCGCACAGCGGCTGCTCGACGCGATGCTGTCCGGCTCCGGCGCCGCGTCCCTGAAAGCCGCCATCGAGGCGGCCCGCGGGGCCCCGGGCGACTACGCCCTCGGCGGCCTGGCGCACGACCTGCACGTCATGCGCGTGCAGGGCTACCGCTGGTACGAGCACCAGGGCACCCAGTACTTGGGTGCAGAACTGATCATCAAGGTCATCGGAGAGGGGAGCGCGTAATGGCCAAGCAAATCCTGCTCGACTGCCGCCTGTTCGCGGTGGGCGCCGACCTTTCCGGCGCGTCCAACAAGATCGAGCTCACGTCCGAGTATGAGGACAAGGACGCCACCAACTACCGGTCCGGCGGGTGGAAAGAAGTCCTCGCCGGGCTCGGCTCCGCGGAGATCTCCGGCGAGGGCCAGTGGGAAGCTGGCGACCCGTCCAAGGTCGACGACGCTTCCTGGTCCGCCCTCGGTGGGCTCGGCCCGTACACGGTGTGCCCCAACGACTCGATCGTGGGCGCGCTGGCCTACTTCACCAAGGGCATGCGCGCCGACCTCAAGTTCGGCGAGGCCGTGGGTGAGATCGCGCCGTGGGCGGGGGCGGTCAAGTCGTCCTGGCCGCTGGTGCGTGGGCAGATCGGGCACCCGCCCGGTACCGCCCGCACCGCCACCGGCTCCGGCACGGCGCTCGAGCTGGGCGCTGTCGGCGCGGGGCACCGGCTGTACGCCGCCGTGCATGTCCTGTCCGCCGCCGGCACCACACCGTCCCTCACGGTGAGCATCGAGTCCGACGAGGACGACACGTTCGCCTCGGCCACCACCCGCCTCACCTTCAACGCGGCGACCGCGGCCGGCGGGCAGATCCTGCGTACCGACGGCACCGCGATCACCGACACGCATTACCGGGTCGCCTGGACCGTCTCCGGCACTACTCCCTCGTTCATGTTCGCCGTCTCTCTCGGAATCAGGTGATCCCCCATGGCCAAGATGGTCCTGCTCGCACAGTTCCTGTCCCTCAACGGCACCGACCTCTCGGAGTACATCCGTAAGGCCGAGGTCACCGTCGAGGTGGAAGACAAGGACGTCACCACCTACGCGAGCCTCGGCTGGAAAGAAGTCCTCGGTGGGCTCAAGTCCGGCGAGGTGAACATCGAATTCCTCCAGGACGTGGCCGCCACCGAGATCGACTCGATCATGTGGCCGCTGCTCGGCACCGTCGTTCCGTTCGTGACCCGGCTCGACCAGGCCGCGGTCGGAACGTCGAACCCGTCCTACTCCGGCAGCGTCCTGATCAACGGGTGGAACCCGATCGAGGGCAGCGTCGGCGACGAGGCCTCGGTGTCCGTGGGCTACCCGACAAGCGGGGCCGTGACCCGAGCGACCAGCTGATGAGCGGCCCGCCGTTCGAGCTCGAGTGCACCCACGAGGGGCTCGACTCCCTGGTCCGGGCGATCCGTTCGCAGGCCGACGCCAAGCTCCTGCGCAAAGAGCTGGCGAAGAACATGCGCGAGGTCCTCAAGCCCGCGGCTGCGCTGGCCAAGTCCAACATCATGGCCATGAGCAGCGCGGGCCTGTCGACGTCCTCGCCCGGCCTGCGCTCGGGGATCGCAAAGAAGATCCGGCCCGAGGTCAAGCTCGGCGGCCGCTGGTCCGGCGCCCGCGTGAAGGCCTTCAAGACACCCGGCCTGCGCGGCTTCGCCAACGCCGCCAAACGCACCAACCGGCGCGACGGCGGCTGGCGCACCCTCACCTACGGCCACGAACCGTGGCGCACCCAGTACGGCAAGCGGCACTGGTTCGACGAGTCCTTCGAGGGCCGCGACGGCGAGTTCAGGCAGGCCGTCCTCGAGGCAATGAACGACATGGCCCGGCGCATCGCGTCCCGGGTCGACGAAGGATAGGAGACCCCGTGTTCCTGGTGTACAAGCCCGAGGGGCAGGACGAGCCCACCCGCTGGCGCTACAACCCGAAGAAACTCATGTCGGTGGAGCGGGAGGACCTCGAGCGGCGCACCGGCCGGAACTTCTCCCAGTTCACGACCGACGTGATGCAGGGCAACTCGCTCTGCAGGCGGGCGTTGCTGTTCACCTTCCTGCGGCGCGACCACCCCAAGACCCGGTTCGAGGACGTCGACTTCGCCTGGGACGAGCTCACCCTCGAGTACTCCCGCCAGGAGCTCGAGCTGATCCGCGAGCAGGTCGTCGAGGCCAAGCACGGCGACGAACTGGCGGCGATCCTCACCGGCCTGGACAAGGAGATCGAGGGCGCATTCGACGACAGCGGTGAAGAGGGAAAAGCGGGGCTGCCGATCGCCGGTTGAGGCAGCTCGGCAACGCCGCACATCTCCTTGGGATCAAGCCCTGGCAGTGGGACCTCATGACCGTTGAGCAGGCAGACGCCGCCCTCGACTGGCTCGACGCCTACAAGCGCGACATGGACGAGCAGGCCGAGAAGATGAAGAGGAGTTGAGGCGCCGTGTCCGACACCTCTCTGGTGTTCAACCTCGTTGCCCGGGACAACGCGTCCGGCGAGGTCTCGCAGTTCGGCGAGCGGCTCAACACCGCGGCCGCCGGCATCGGCGCGGGCTTCGCCGCGGCGCTCGGTGTCGGGGTGATGACACACCTGGACATGGAAGCGGCGGGCGACAAGCTCGCGGCACAGCTCGGTGTCGGCCCGGCCGAGGCGGCCGAGCTGTCCAAAGTAGCGGCCAGCGTGTACGAGAACGCGTGGGGCGACTCGATCGAGACGGTCAACCTTGCCATCAAGGGCGTGCACCAGAACATCGGCGACGTCTCGGCCGCCGAGGGCGGACTCGAGGGCGTCACCACCAAGGCACTCGCCCTGGCCGAGACGTTCGACCAGGACCTCACAATGGCAACCGCGGCGGTTGGTCAGCTGATGCGCACGGGCCTGGCCGACTCGGCCGAGGAAGCGTTCGACATCATCACCACCGGCCTGCAGTCCAGCGCGGACAAGAGCGGCGACTACCTCGAAACCCTCAACGAATACTCGACCCAGTGGCGCCGCGTGGGCCTGGACGGGCAGACCGCCACCGGCCTGCTGTCCCAGGCGCTCAAGGCCGGTGCCCGCGACGCGGACCAGGTCGCCGATGCCATCGGCCAGTTCGGCGAGCGGGCCCTGGCCGGCGGCACCGCGGTCGACGACGCGTTCAAGAGCATCGGCCTGAACTCCACCGAGATGGCCAAGCTGCTCGGCCAGGGCGGCGACTCCGCCAAGCTGGCCCTGCAAAAGACCATGGACGGCCTACGGGGGGCCAAGAACGAGACCGTGCAGCTGAATGCGGCGGCCGCGCTGTTCGGCGACCCGGGCAACGTCATGGGCGCCTCCCTGTTCGCGCTCGATCCTGCGTCGGCGGCCGCCGCCGCGGGCATGGACAAGGCCGCCGGTTCCACCGACAGGCTGGTCGCCTCCGTCGGCGACAACCCCAAGGCCGCGCTCGAGGAGTTCAAGCGCAAGGTCATGGGCGAGCTGGGCGAAGCGGCCGGCGGGTTCGCCGACTTCGCGATGAAGAACCAGGGAGTCATGGTCCCGCTCATGTACACCCTCGCCGGGCTGGCCGCCCTGGTGCTGGTCGTGAAGGGCGCGATGCTCGTCTACTCGGCCGTCTCCACGGTCGTCGCCGCGGCGCACGCCGTCATGTCCGCCTCGGCGTGGACGGTCATCGGCAACTGGTCCCGCATGATGGCGATGGGCCTGATGGCCTACGCCCGTATCGCTGGGGCAGCGATCCTGTCGGCGGCGACTACCGCCGGCGCATGGATGGGTTCGGCGCTGGTGTCGATCGGAACCTGGGTGGCGGCGGTGGTGCGGGCTGCGGTCACCGCTGTGGCGCAGTTCGCCATCATGGCCGCGCGTGCGGTCATCTGGGCGGCGACGATGGCCGCGCAGTGGCTGATCGCCATGGGCCCCATCGGCTGGATCATCGCCCTGGTCGTGGGCCTGGTCGCCCTGATCATCCTGAACTGGGACAAGATCAAGGAGTGGACCGGTAAGGCCTGGGACTGGATCTGGGGAAAGATCACCGGGGTCGGGCAGATGATTCTCGACTTCATCACGAACCTGCCCCTGGTCAAGTGGTTCGTCCAGCACTGGGACAAGATCAAGACCGGCACGGTCGACAAGGCGATGGCCCTGGTCTCGTGGCTGCGGGGCCTGCCCGGGCGGCTCATGAGCGCGATCGGCTCCGTCCGCTCCCTGCTCTACGACAAGGGCATGGACATCGTCCGCGGCCTGTGGAACGGCATCAAGTCCATGGGCGGCTGGCTGGCCGACACCCTGACCGGCTGGGCGAAGAGCATCATCCCGGGCCCTATCGCCGACGCGCTCGGTATCTCCTCGCCGTCGAAGGTGATGGCCGAGGTGGTGGGCCGATGGATCCCCGCCGGTGTCGTCGAGGGCATCAAGGACGGCTCGCCCGCACTGGACCGGGAGATGTCCAGCCTGGTCAAGCCTCCGCCCCCGGGCGCAGCGTCGGCTGCAGGCCAGCGCATGGCGCCGCTGATGGGCCGGCCCGGCACCGGCGCGGGCCCGGCCGCAGTGCTCGAGATCCGGGCCACCGACTCGAAGGTCGGCCGGCTCCTGCTCGAGCTCATGCAGAAGGAAGTCCGCGTGATCGGCGGCCTCGAGGTCGCCTTCGGAAAAACAGGAGGGTGACGTGGCGTTCCCGCAGACCCCGCTCGACGTGCTCGTCGAGCTGCTGCTCAACGGCACGTGGACAGACATCTCCCAGTTCGTCTACACCCGCGAGCCGATCACCATCACCGCCGGCCGAACGGACGAGGGGCAGCGTGTCGAACCCTCACGCTGCCAGCTCACCCTCAACAACCGCGACGGACGGTTCTCCGCCCGCAACCCGATGTCCCCGTACTACGGGCAGATCGGCCGCAACACCCCGATCCGGGTATCCGTTCCGGGTGACGACCCGTATCTCCTCATCGACGGCGACTCGTCCATCGCCACGACCCCGGACACCGCGGCGCTGGACATCACCGGCGACCTCGACGTGCGGATCGACGCACGCCTGGACTCCTTCGTGCCGGGCGACCGGATCGAGATGTGCGGCAAGTACCAGCTCACGAGCAATCAGCGCTCCTGGCGTCTGACGATCCAGGACGGCCGGATCTTCGCGGGCTGGTCCACCAACGGCACCGCCATCACCGAGTACGGATCCAGCGCGCTGACGCCGTTCACCGTCCCCTCCAACGGGCGCATCGCGCTGCGCTACACCCTGGACGTCAACAACGGGCTGGGCGGGCTGACGGTCACCTTCTACACCGCGCCCACCATGGCCGGCCCGTGGACCCAGCTTTCGCAGACCGTCACTACCACCGGCACGACGTCCATCTACAGCAGCACCGCACCGCTCGACATCGGCGCCCTGCCCACCAACTTCGTCCCGTTCCGCGGCCGCGTATACGGCTTCGAGCTGCGCAGCGGGATCGGCGGGACGGTCGTGGCGAACCCCGACTTCACCGCCCAGACACCAGGTGACACCAGCTTCGCCGACGCGGCCGGCCGCACGTGGTCCCTGACCGGCACGGCCGAGATCACCGACCGGGAGCCCCGGTTCACCGGCGAGGTCAGCAGCTGGCCCACAAGATGGGACGTGTCCGGCGAAGACATCTGGACGCCGATCGAGGCGGCCGGGATCATGCGCCGCCTCGGGCAGGGCAACAAGGCCCTCGACTCCACGCTGCGACGCGCGGTGCCCAGCTTCGAGCCGCTCGCCTACTGGCCCATGGAGGAGGGCGTCAACGCAGTCCAGGCCTACTCGCCGATCGCCGGCGTCTCCCCGCTCAAGCTGGCGGGCGCCACGTGGGCGCAGGCCGACACCCTGGCCTCCTCGCTACCGCTGCCCGTCCTCGCATCGAACACCGGCGTGCCACGCCGGATGTCCGGCGCCGTGCCCGCTCCACCCCCGGGGTGGACGGGCTGGCAGGTGCGGTGGATCTACCGCAACGACGACCCCGACTCGACACGGTGGACGTTCATGCGGATCCTCTGCAACAGCGGCACAGTCCGTCAGTGGTTCATCCAGAGTCGAGACATCGACAGCTATATCCGTGGCCTGGACGCAGACGGCTCTATCGTCTTCGAGCTGATCATCGGCACTTCGCTGGACCTGTTCAACCAGTGGGTCAGTGTGGACTTTCACGCCGAGCAGAACGGCGGAAACGTCGATTGGCGCGTGGACTGGCAGGACGTCGGCGGCGACGCGGGCGGAGGGGACGGCAGTTTCGCTGGCACGCTCGGGGCTGTCACCTCCGTGGGCAGCCCGGAGGGCGGCTTCGCGACTGCGCTCGACGGAATGGCCATCGGACACATCTCCGTGTGGCCGACGACCATCACGGCCGCCTACGACGGCGCCATCACCGGCTGGGTGGGCGAGACCGCCGCCGACCGGCTGTCCCGCCTGGCGTCGGAAGAGACCCGCCTCGACATCGCCCAGTTCCCGGGCGACTGGGAGATCGACAGCCAGGCCATGGGGCCACAGCGGCCGGCCGAGCTGCTCGACCTGCTACGCGAGTGCGCCGACGCCGACGGCGGAATCCTGTACGAGGACCGCGAGCGCCTGGCCCTGATCTACCGGGACCGCGCCAGCCTCTACAACCAGGCCCCGACCTTGTCCCTCGACTACACGACCGAGGGCGAGGTCGGCCCGCCCCTCGAGCCGATCGAGGACGACCAGCGGCTGCGCAACGACATCACCGTCACGCGCACCGGCGGCTCCTCGGGCCGCGTCGTCATCGAGGACGGACCGCTGTCCGTGCAAGCTCCGGAGGACGGCGGCGTCGGCATCTACGACGAGGCCGTCACCCTGAACCTGGACAGCGACGACCAGACCGAGCCGATCGCCGGATGGCGCGCGCACCTCGGCACGTGGGACGAGGCCCGGTATGCGTCCGTGCGGCTGATGCTGCACGCGGCGCCGCACCTCATCCCCGACGTACTGGCTATGCAGCTCGGCGACCTCGGGGTCATTGAGAACCCGCCAGCCCACCTGCCGCCCGAGGACATCGAGTTCCTCATCCAGGGCTACACCGAGATCCTCGACCAGTACACGTGGGACGTCGTGCTCAACGCGACGCCCGCGGGGCCGTGGCGGGTCCTCGAGCTGGACACCGACGACTACTCGCGTCTCGACACCGCAGGCTGCCAGCTGGCGGCGGGCGTGGACGCGGACGACACGTCGCTGTCCCTGGCCACCACCGACGGCCCGGTCTGGGTGAACTCGTCCGCCTACGCCAGCGACTTTCCCTTCGACATCCGCGTCGGGGGCGAGGTCATGACGGTCACGGCGATCACCGGCACCACGTCGCCGCAGACCGCGACCGTCACCCGATCCGTCAACGGGATCGTCAAGTCGCACGCGTTGGGCACCGCCGTGCAACTGTCCCGGCCCGTCGTCATCCCCCTGTAAGGAGGCAGCTGTGGCATACGACCCGTTTTTGGCCGGGCAGAAAGCGACCGCCAACCTGCTCAACACCCGCATCATCGAACTCGTCATGGACTGGACCGACCTGGACGCAATCGGCTCCTACACTGCAAACGGCTCGGCCAGCACGGCCGTCCCGCAGATGCGGATCGTCAGCGACATGGGCACCATCCGCTGGGACTTCAAAGGCCGCATCAACACCACCGGCCTCAGCGCCGCGACCACCACGGCCATCTTCACCTTCGACGGCGACTATCAGGTCAGCCAGGAAGAAGGCTTTTCGGCCTACGCCGCGGGCACGTCGCACTACCCCTGCCGGCTCGGTTTCATGACGTCCGGCAACCTGACGGTCTCGGTCCCGACCGGGATCAGCGTGCCCACGGGTGTGTGGCTGTCGGGCAAGTCCATCTACGACCCGCAGTAGACCGCCCCACCTGTCTCCCGCCCCGCCGCCAGATGGCCGGGGCCTTCTTCATGTCTGGAGGTCTCGTGGCCTGGTACCCAGCCGCCACACGGTACGAGCTGCAACCCGAGTCGGACGCCCAGCCCGCGATCCGGCCGACGCAGTTCATCGTCCATTCGATCATCGCCCCGTGGACGGCGAAGCGGACCTACGAGTTCTGGCGGGACTCCACCAACTTGGAGTCCCACTTCGGTCTCGGCTACGAAGGTGACCTCGGGCAGTTCATCGGCACCGAGACCCGCGCCGACGCGAACGCCGGCGCCAACCGGCGAGCCGACGGAACCGGCGCAGTGTCCATCGAGACCGCGTCGAACACCAAGGGCACTGACCCGTGGACCGACGCGCAGATCCGCGAACTCATCGAGCTCGGCGTCTGGCTGCACAAGCGGCACGGCATCCCCCTGAGGATCTGCCGCAGCCACGCCGACCCGGGGTTCGGCTACCACTCGATGTTCCCGCAGTGGTCGACGTCGGGCACCGCGTGCCCTGGCAAGGCCCGTATCCGGCAGTTCCGCGAGGTCGTGTTCCCGGGGATCGTCGCGGCCGCCGCCGGTAAGACACCACCCGCCCCCGCCCCGTCCGAGGAGAACGACGTGCCCACCAACTGGAACCGCGCGACCGAGAACGAGCGCAACCTTGCCCCTGCGGAATGGACCGTCGTCTCCGCCGAGTCGGCCGACCTCGTCACCGGGGCCAGCGCCTATACCGGGTCGATGTTCCTCACCCTGACCGCGCCCGCCGGCGGCACCGTGCAAGGCCGCTGGTTCCACGTCCGCCCCGACGGGTCTCGCTGGGTGGGCCCGATCGCCGAGCGGCAGACCACCGGAGGCAGCAGCTTCGTCGACTTTCCGCACGCCGGCAGCGTCGACCCGGCCGAGAAGGTCCGCTTCGAAGCCGTCTACTACCCGGCCGACGAGAACGACACCACTCCCGCATCAATCACCTCCGCGCGCCTGCGCGGCCTGTACTGGAAGTGAGAACAGCCATGGCTGCACCCGTAGAGAAGAAGGTCACCGTCGCGAGCGTCGCGACCTACCTCGGCAGCACCGGCCTGCTCGCCGTGCTGACCGCCGTCCAGGACAACGCCGGCCTGGTCGCCGGACTGCCCGACGGCATCGAGCCGTTCGTGCTCGCACTCATCCCCACCGCCCTCACATTCGTCAGCGGCTGGGCCGCGAAGCACACCCCGCGCGCCTGATCGGAGCACCCCGTGGCAGACGAGCTGACCCTCGGAGAACTGGACCGTCGATTCGAGGATCGGTTCGCCGACGTCCGCGAGGACATCCAGCAGCTTGGCGTGCGGCTCGACGGCCGCGTCTCCCTCGAGCGCTACCAACTGGAACGCGAGGCGCGCGACAAGGAAATCGCCGCGATCACCGAGCGGGTCAAAGGCCTCGAGGACGCGGCCAAGGAGAAGGAGAAGCAGCGCCAGACCGACCGACGGCTGATCTTCTTCAGCCTGATCGTGCCCGTGCTGCTCCTCGCCATCCAGCTGTACAACGCCAACAAGGGGGGTACGTGAGCACGCACAAGATGCAGCGTCGCGACCCGGTCACCGTCCTGTTCGGCGTGCTCCTCGCCGGCCTGGTGGCGTACATCTGGTGGGCGACGAGCCAGATCTCCGCAGACCTGCAGACCGCCAACCAGGCACGCGATGCCCTGGCCGCCCAGGTGCAGCAGCTGGGCGAGAAGCCCGTCGCAGGCCCGCCCGGCAGCCGCGGCGAGCCAGGCAAGGGAGTCGTCGGACCGACCGGACCACCCGGCGCGCCTGGTGACGACGGGCCCACTGGCCCACCAGGGCCGATCGGACCGACCGGCCCGGTAGGCGAATCAGGCACGCCCGGCGTGGGCGAAACCGGCGCTCCCGGACAGGACGGGGCCGCGGGTGAGGCAGGCCCGCCCGGGCCACAAGGCGAGGCAGGACCTGCAGGACCCGCCGGCCCGGCTGGTCCGCAAGGGCCGCAAGGGCCGCAGGGCGAACGCGGCGAGCAGGGCCCCGCCGGGCCGTCCGGGGCCGCGTGCCCCGAGGGCTACTCCTGGCAGACCCCGAGCTACGACCCGGATGCGAAGGTCTGCCGCCGCGACGTGGCACCGCTGCCCGCCGATGAGGGGCCGTCCATCCCGTCGCCGCTCGCTCTGGATCCGAACCGCCGGCAGTACCCCTGATGCACCGCGCCCCCTGCCTCGTCCTCCGGGATCGGGCAGGGGGCGTTTTCGTGCGCGGGGTCAGGCGTCGGGAGCGGCCTCGATGGCGTACTCGTACCCGACGACAAGCCGGTACGGCAGGCACCACTCGCCATACTCGAGGACACCCTCGTCGTCCCACAGGCGGTGCGCTCCGGCGAGGATCGGCGACCCGACCCGGACGCCGAGGAAAGACGCCTCGCGCTCGTCCGCTTCCCGCGCGTGGACATCATCCCTGCCGTTCGTCACCTGACGGCCCGTCGCGGCCTGGATCCGGGGCAGCAGGCCCGCGGCCTTGTCGCGCGCGGTGGACAGCATCTCGGGCACAAGGCCGGCGAATCGGGCCGGGTACCAGGTGACGGCAAGCATGGTGCGCTGCGTGCCCTTACCGGTGTGCCACTGGCGGCGCACGACCTGGTCCCCGTCGTCGAGGTCGAAGAGTTCAGCAACGTACTGCGGAGGCTTGACGATCTCGGCTGCGGTGACGATGAGCGTCTCGCCGTCACCAAGAACGGACCCGGTACGCAGGACACGAGTGATGCGGTCGTACCCGGACGCAGCAACGCTTGGAGCGTTAGCCACGAACGTGCCCCTGCGCGACGTGGTGATGTAGCCCTCCACCTGCAGGTGGTCCAGGGCGCGGCCGAGGGTGGCGACGGCGACGCCTTCCTGCTGCGCAAGTTCGCGTTGCCCGGGAAGCTTCGCGCCTTCGGATAGGGCGCCGTCGAGGATGCGCCGGCGGATGCGCTCGGCCACCTGCATGTACGGGTACTGGTCGTCTGGCATATGCGCTCCTCGCACCGTGTCCTAGGTCACCGGCGACTGTACTAGTTCACCGGTAACTCGGGCGAGGGAAAGGCGTGTTGCACCCTTCCAAGCTGTCCTAGGTCACGCTACGGTCTGACCTAGGACACGCGCGAAGGAGAGCGTTGATGGCCCCAACTCCCCACGCCTTACCGGCGATCAGCACCCTGTCTCAGAGGCAGCAGCGCGGCATGGACTGCGTCCACTGCGGCATCGTCCTCACGGCAGAGACCGCGGTCGACCTCGGGCCACGACGACTGCGCATCGCCGACCACATCACACACTGGTTCCCCCGCGCCTGCCGACGCCACCCGAAGGGGGTGACGTCGTGATCTGCGCACGCTGCGACCGGCCGATCCTCCCCGGCCAGGACTACGAAGTCGTCGACAAGCCATCCGGCTCCGGCTGCGGCACCACGCTCCACCTCCACCGCGCCTGCCCGCGCGGCAACTGACTCCCGCTCCGGCCGAACTCCCTGGCAGGACCGCGGCCGGAGCGGCCCCGCAAATCCGTCGCACCACCAACGTGCAGGAGGAATTGCCCATGAGCACAGCCGTTCAGGCGCAGGTGAAGACCCGCGATCCGCAGGTCATCCTCAACGCCGTCCAACCGCACATCCGGCACCTCACCATCAACGTGTCGGACGGCGGCACCCTCTGGGAGCGCGAGATCTCACTCCTGCTCCGCGACAACACCATGGTCCGCAACATGGCCGAGCGGATCCTCGCCAACGCCGTGATGTACACCATCACCGCCATGGAGCACCCCGAGGTCCACCTCGGCGTCGGCAAGATGGTCGACATCGGCGTCCACCAGCTCATCCTCGACACCCCCGTCTACTTCGCCCTCTGCGACGTCTACAACGGCGGCGCCTACAAGCACCATGCCCCGTTCATCCAGCGCCGCACCGATGGGCTGTGCCTGCGCACCGCAGATTTCCTGCAAGCCAACGGCTTCGACATCGACGAAGAGCTCTGGGCCATCGACGGCGCGAACTGCTCCCCGTGCGACAGCAAGGTCCCGGACAGCCACTGACCGCCCCTAGGCTGGCCCCTGCCCTCTTCCCCCCGAGGAGGGCAGGGGCCTCACCGTTCCCGCCCGAAGGGAGTGCCGTGCCCGCACGTCACGACATTGATGCTGAGACTGAACTCTGGGACGCCTACGCCAGCAGCGCCTTCAAGGACGACATGGAGCCGGTATTCAACTGGACCCAGTACGCCGGACATGGACCAGGCCCCGAGCTGCTCGGTGAGCCGAAGTCCGTGCTGGAGATCGGATGCGGCACCGGCCGGGCCCTCGCCATCCTCGCACGGCGGGGCGTCAAAGCGACCGGCGTGGACCTGTCACCCGTCATGGTCAAGAAGACGACGGAGCGGTGGGGGCCGCTCGGTGTCGACTTCGTCTGTGCCGAGGTGCTCGACCACCTGCGCGAGTCCACCGCCACGTATGACGCGATCTACTCCGTGTTCGGGGCCGTCTGGTTCACCGACCCGGCCAAGCTGTTCCCGCTCCTTGGGGACCGGCTGAACCCTGGCGGCGTGCTCGCCTTCTCCCACCCGCCGGCCATCCCGGGCGCCTACGGGCCGCAGGGCATGTACAAGGGCGGATTCGCCGGGAAGGCCATGTACACCTACCGGTACAGCTACACGCCCCGCCGGTGGACCAGCCTCCTCGAGCGACACGGCTTCCGTAATATCGAGGCCCGCGTGCTAGACGCGCCGGAGCCCGGCCATATCGGAACGCTGCTCGTCACCGCCCGCGTAGCCTGACCGCCATGGCCAACGAATGGATCGATCCGCGGTACGCCGAGCTGGTCGCTGCGTGGAAGCGGGCGCAGGAACCGCCGCCGCGTGATCCGGACGAGCCGCGTCCTGTGCGTGGCTTCATCGTCCCGCCCAAGCGCTGAGGCATCCTGGAGCCCCGGTCGTCTGCGTCCCCGTCGCAGTCGGCCGGGGCTCTTTTGCGCCCAACCTTGGATTCGAAGGGTGGCGGCATACACCACCGAGCACGACTTCGAGAAGACGCAAACGTGCAGGTCAGAGGCTTGAAGAATCACTTTACGCGCGCCAGTAAAGTGATCACCCGATAGAGGCGTCATAGAGCGCTCTTGGGGTTCCCCGACCCGGTGCCGCCGCTGATCAGGAACGACAGCCGTGCCTCGATCAGCGCGCGCAGCAGCCTGTCCCCGCCGGGTGGCACCGTCCCCTCGGCCACCAACTCACCTACGGAGAAGGCCCGGGGTCGGACAACGCGCAGCGACAGACAGGTCGAGCCGACCGCCACGGGTGGAATCACGGCATGCATCCGTGTCCCGTCCGGCAGGCGGGCATCCACCCACGGGCGGGCGTCGTCCAGCCTCCGCTCGGCAATTGCGGCAAGCCGCTGGGCCAGCCTGCGCACCGACGCCGCATCGGCGAACGTCACCTTGGTGAGCTCCAGTCCCCTGCCACGGTCCACCCACACGCGGTCGGGTGCGGAGACCAGCACATCCGTGACCGACGGGTCTGCCAGCAGCGGTTCCAGCGGTCCGGTACCCACCAGCTCGCACCGCAACCTCTCTGTACCGCCGAGCACTTCGGCGTCTCCGAGCAGCCTTCCCTGCGCCCGCAGCGCCGCCGCCACCCGCGCCGGTGTGGGCTCCGCCCCGCTCTCGGCAAGCCGCTGCCTCACGGCCTCTAGCAGCCCCGCGCTCATGCGACACCCTCCCCGGCCAGGGCCCGCTCCCAGAAAGCGGCGCAGAACCTGGCGAGGGGACCACGGCCGTTCGAGCCCGGCGGTTCTCCTCCACTCTGCCCCGACGGCAGGCCGGGCTCGACGGGGAGCTCGCCGGCGAGCGGCAGCCCCAGCGCATCGGCCACCCACTGCTCGTCCAGCCCGGGCGCATACGGCCCACGCACCACCGCCCGCAGATCCGGCAGGACCATGCCCACGGCCGAGGCGACCCTGTTGGCCGCGGCGACCGCCCGCAGTTCGCCCGGCACGACCAGCAGCCCGAGGTCCAACTGGGCCAGCGCCTCGGCCACGCCTTCGTCGACGCGGCGCGGCAGGTCGACGACCACGACTCCGCCCCGCCTGCGGGCCGCTGCGAGAACCGACCGCATGGCTTCCGGGGGGATCACCACGGAATCCCCGCGGTCCCAGCTGAGCACCCGCAGGGCATGCAGCGCCGGCAGTGACTCCTCCAGCGCGCCGCCTGCAACACGCCCCTTCGAAGCGGCGAAATCCGGCCAGCGCCGACCCTCGACGTGCTCTCCCCCGAGCAGCACGTCGAGCCCTCCGCCCAGAGGGTCGCCGTCGACCAGCATGGTGCGGCGGCCTCCACGCGCCGCTGTCACAGCCAGCGCCGTCGCCAGCGTCGAGGCGCCTGCGCCGCCACGGCCGCCGATCACTCCGACCGTGAGCGCCTGCCGGCCGACGCCCTCGGCCACGTCCGCGATGCGGTCGACGAGCCAGCTCTCGGCGTCGGGCAGCCGCAGCACGCAATCGGCGCCGATCTCCACCGCACGCCGCCAGACTTCCGGGTCGTCCTGGTCCCGGCCCACGAGCAGCACCCCTCGTCGGCGCGTGGCGCCTCTGCACCGCCCGGCAGCGTCGTCTCCGACGAGGACGAGAGGCGCGTCCTCCCAGCCTTCCTTCCGCTCCGGCAGGGCATGGTGCACGTCCGGCTCGGCGCCGGCCGCCGCGCACAGGCGCAGCAGATCGTCGAGCAGGTCCATGTCCTCCGTGACGATCAGGGGTCCGCCCCGCCGCTCCTCCGCGGCGTGCGGTCGGTCCGATGTGATGGATCCGGCCACGAGCTCCACCTCTTCTGTCTGTGATCTCGCATCGCCTCGAGATCCGTGATTCCTGCGCTCCGCGACTTACGCGGCTGGAATCACGGTGCAGCCCAGTGAAAAATCGTGTGGATCTTGCTGAAAAACTGTGGACAACTAGCCACTTGTGAATATCCCTGTAGCTCATACCAGTGAGTACTAGGGCGCCTCGTGGACGCATCTCGGCGGGTCACTCGATCCTGCTGCCGGGCTCACGGACAGGGCTGCCGGAGAGCAGCACGATGACTACCGAGAGTGACTAATCTGGGGGTGAGCCGTCCGGTGGCAGTGAGGCAGGCGCGAGGGACGCGGAAGCGGCCGCGAGTACGGGAGAACCGGGAAAACGTGCCCGGACATGCGACGACCCCCGCCGGGGGGGAGAGCGGGGGTCGTCTCTCCGGCCGACTCGGGGGGGGAGGAGCCGGACCGGGTTAGCACGGTCGCGAACGATCCGTGACTTCCATGGTGTACCCGAGAGCCTTCTCAGGCAAACCCACACGCCCCAGCGTACGCCGAATGGCGGGCACATATGCTCAGGCTCGTGGAAAACCACTCCTTGCCGCGCACTGCCGCCTTCTTTGACCTGGACAAGACGGTCATTGCGAAGTCATCGACTCTGACCTTCAGCAAGTCCTTCTACCAAGGCGGGCTGATCAACCGGCGCGCCGTACTGCGTACTGCCTATACCCAGTTCGTTTTTCTCGCGGGCGGTGCGGACCACGACCAGATGGAACGGATGCGGCAGTACCTGTCGGCGCTCTGCAGGGGCTGGAACGTCCAGCAGGTGAAGGAGATCGTCGCGGAGACGCTCCACGACCTCATCGACCCGATCATCTACGACGAGGCCGCGTCACTCATCGAGGAGCACCACGCCGCCGGCCGAGATGTGGTCATCGTCTCCACCTCCGGCGCGGAGGTCGTCGAACCGATCGGCGAGCTGCTCGGCGCCGACCGGGTCGTGGCCACCCGCATGGTGGTCGGCGAGGACGGCTGCTACACCGGCGAGGTGGAGTACTACGCGTACGGGCCGACCAAGGCGGAGGCGGTCAAGGAACTCGCCGCGTCCGAGGGGTACGACCTGGCTCGCTGCTACGCCTACAGCGACTCCGTCACCGACGTCCCCATGCTGGAGTCGGTCGGGCATCCCTACGCCGTCAATCCGGGGCGCGAACTCCGCCGTGAGGCGACGCTGCGGGACTGGCCGATTCTCGACTTCAACCGTCCGGTACGGCTCAAGCGGCGACTGCCGACCTTCTCCATGGCCCCGCGCCCGACACTCATGGCAGCGGCGGCTGTCGGCGCGGCGGCCGCGACCGCCGGACTGGTCTGGTACGCGAGCCGCCGGCGCAGCACCATCACATAGGCCCCTGTTGACCATGCACGGGCGATCGCGGTCCGGCCCTCGGACGCAGCCGGACCTACCTGGTCGTTTCACCCTGTTTGAACCTAAAAGTAAAGAAGTGCAGGTAGGGCTTCCACATCGCCGCCCGCAGTAGTACAAAGGGTTTAACGGCCCGCGAGACCGAGGCTCATCCGAAAGGATCACCTTTAAAACGCAAAAAGGCCCCACGGACCGAAGCATGAAAACCGAGCACCCACGCGACGTCGACCCGTCGATTACGGGCCAGCCGCACCAGGTGACGGGCAAAGTACCCGACCTGATGGGCAAATTTCGAGGACGCATGGTAACTCGGGGATCGTGCCAGCGGCGGTACCGAACCGGTACCGCCGCAACCCGTTTCAGGCCTTTTCGGCCTCGATACCTTCGAAGGCCAGGACTCTCGGGCAGGTCAGGCTCGTGCAGCTCAGAGGCGTGCAGGTCAGACGCAGGGCTCTCGCCCACGGCTCACACCGTGGCTCCCCCGCCCGTCAGGCAGCGCCGCGCTGAAGCGCCTCGCACACCGCCGTCGACTCCCTGACGCCGAGCTCCACCGCGCGGCCGCAGTGCTTGATCCATGCGGCCATCCCGTCCGGCGTGCCGGTCAGGTACGCCTCGAACGCCGAGACGTAGGCGGCTCTGCCCTGCTCCGCATGGCCTACCTCCGCCGGGCAGATCGACTTGGGGTCGAGGCCGCTGCCGATCAGCACGATGCGCTCGGCCGCCCTCGCGACCAGCCCGTTGTTCGAGCAGAACGGCCGCAGCGCCAGCAGTTCGCCATGCACGACCGCCGCCGTCACCAGCGCCGGCGCCTCGCTTCCCGCGATGATCAGCTCCGCCAGGCCGTCGAGCCGGCCCGTCAGCTCGGCCACCTCCGGCAGCGGTGCCTCGATGAGCGGTTCGTCGACCGTCTCGCCGGGGAGGCGCGGCCGGCCGACCGTATCGTCGTCACCGGAACCGCTCGCCGCGACGAGGTGCAGCCGGGCCAGGACCCGGAGCGGCGACTGCCGCCAGATCGACAGCAGTTGGCCCGCCTCGGCGGTGAGCCGCAGAGCGGCGCCGACCGTGCGCGCTTCGGGCTCGCTGCCGAAGTCGGTGCGCCTGCGGACCTCCTCAAGAGCCCAGTCCGCCCCCGCGAGCGCGGCGGAACCGCGAGCCCCGCGCAGCGCGGCCTCGGAGGTGATCTCGCTACTGCGACGGCGCATGACCCGGTGTCCGTAGACCCGGTCGACGGCCTTGCGCACGGAGTCCACGGAGTCGGCGACGCCGGGCAGGGTGCCGAGGGCGGCAAGCGGATCGGCCGACGAGGCGTTCGTACTCATAAGTATCGAGGCTACGCGCCTGGACCGGGCGCCCCACCTTGGAGTGGTCTTCCTCACGATTGATGGGCACGCCATGAAATCACTCCGCTACGGTAGGTGAACATGAAGATCGCTTTCGTAGGGAAGGGCGGCAGCGGCAAGACGACGCTGTCATCCCTGTTCATCCGCCACCTTGCCGCCAATGAAGCCCCCGTCGTCGCGGTGGACGCCGACATCAACCAGCACCTCGGCGCAGCGCTCGGCCTCGACGAAGCAGAAGCGGCCGCGCTGCCCGCCATGGGCGCGCATCTGCCCCTGATCAAGGACTATTTGCGCGGTTCGAACCCCCGCATCGCCTCGGCCGAAACAATGATCAAGACGACGCCTCCGGGCAGAGGGTCGCGGCTGTTGCGCGTCGTCGAGGACAACCCGGTGTACGACGCCTGCGCCCGCACGGTTCGTCTCGACGACGGCGACATCAGGCTCATGGCCACCGGGCCCTTCACCGAGTCGGACCTGGGCGTCTCCTGCTACCACTCCAAGGTCGGGGCGGTCGAACTCTGCCTGAACCACCTCGTCGACGGGCAGGACGAGTACGTCGTCGTCGACATGACAGCGGGGTCCGACTCCTTCGCCTCCGGGATGTTCACCCGGTTCGACATGACGTTCCTGGTCGCCGAACCGACGCGCAAGGGCGTGTCGGTCTATCGCCAGTACAAGGAGTACGCCCGCGACTTCGGCGTGGCGCTGAAGGTCGTAGGCAACAAGGTGCAGGGCCTGGACGACATCGAGTTCCTCCGTGAGGAGACGGGGGACGACTTGCTCGTCACAGTCGGGCACTCGGAGTGGGTTCGCTGCATGGAGAAGGGACGCCCCTCCCGCTTCGAACTGCTGGAGGCGGACAACCGCATGGCGCTGCAGGCCCTGCAGAACGCGGCGGAGGACTCGTACGCGAACCGCGACTGGGAGCACTACACCCGCCAGATGGTGCACTTTCACATGAAGAACGCGGAGAGCTGGGGCAACGCCAAGACCGGTGCCGACCTGGCCGCACAGGTCGATCCAGCATTCGTGCTCGGCGAGCAGACGCTCGTGCCGCAACTCGGCTGACCAGTCGCCCACCGGTCGAGTCCTCCGGCCGATACCGTCCGCCGGAGGACTCATCGGCAGGAGACACCCGCCGTCCGGGGCCGGCGCCCGCTGCCGAAAGCGAGGCGTGCTCAGCGCTTCTCGGCCGGCTTCCGGGCCGCCGGCGGAGCCGCTCGGGCCACCGACCTATCG
Source organism: Streptomyces sp. NPDC006283 (assembly GCF_040613325.1). Classification (NCBI taxonomy): domain Bacteria; kingdom Bacillati; phylum Actinomycetota; class Actinomycetes; order Kitasatosporales; family Streptomycetaceae; genus Streptomyces; species Streptomyces sp. NPDC006283. The sequence continues at coordinate 72,680 of NZ_JBEXRZ010000005.1, forward strand.
GCCAGATACTGATCCCAGCCGCCCCTCGGCGCCTCCCCCACCTCCAGTTGGCGCAGTTTTGCCAGGACCTTCGGGTCCTGCGCGTCCAGCCAGTCGACCAGCTGACGGAACGACACGCACTTCACGTCCTTGTTCACACACACCGTCGCGATCGTTTCCTCGATCGCGCGCATGTACGTGCCGCCGTTCCACGATTCGAAGTGGTTGCCGATGATCAGGGGTGCGCGGTTGCCCTGGTAGGCACGGTAGAAGGCCTGGATCAGGCCGTCGCGCATCTGGTTGCCCCAGTACCTGTGCTTCGACGGGTCACCCTTGGACGTGCCGGACTGGTTGACCATGAAGTTGTAGTCCATCGACAGCGTCTCGAAGGACCGACCGGGAACCGGGACCAGCTGGAGGGAGAGGTCCCACAGACCGAGTTCCTTGTCGGGCCACACCTGGCTGTCGATGCCGCTGGTGTCGTAGCGGAAGCCCAGCTCGCTCGCGGCACGCATGAAGTTCTTCCGGCCTTCCAGGCACGGCGTACGGGCTCCGATGAGCTCCTTTTCGTAGTCGAAGGGAAGGGGCTCCGCGCCGGCGAGGCCTGCGTTGGTCTTCCAGTTCTTCACGAACGCCTTGGCCTGGCTGATCTCGCTCTTCCACTCCTCGACGGACCAGCTTCCCACCCCACGCTTGCCGCAGAAGTGACCGTTGAAGTGGGTGCCCACCTCGTTGCCGTCGAGCCAGGCGCCGCGCAGCTCACGAACGGTGTCCCTGATGCCCTGGACGTCGTTGAAGCCGATGTCCGAGCGTCCGGCGGGGTATTTGGGCGGGTCGTACATGCTCCGCTTCTTCTCCGGGAGGAGATAGACGCCGCTGAGGAAGTACGTCATCGTCATGTCGTACTTCTTGCCGACCTTGCGGAAGTGTGAGAACAGCTTCTGGCTGTCCTCACCGGCGCCGTCCCAGGAAAACACCACGAACTGTGGGGGCGTCTCCCCCGGCTTCAGCCGCTCGGGTTTCAGCAGCCCGGGCTGAGTACCGGTGAACGCGGTGGATCCGTCGCCGATGAGGCGGACCGCGCCCTTGGGCGCCGCGACGCCTTTCTTGCCTGAACCGCCTGATGACTCGAGGCTGTCGAATCCGGAGCACCCGGCGAGACCTGCGACCAGCGCCGCGGCGACGGCGCCGACGGCGACAACCCTCCTCGTGGCGACCAACATCCGCCCACCTCATTCCTGTGCCGATGCGACTGTCTGACGGTGGCCCGGGGCAACCGCCAAACTCGCATCGCGAGGCAGGGAGGAAAGGCATGACAAGCCGTATCAAATGACTAATCGCCGAATCGGGTGAACAACTGCCCCATTTGCGCAAAAAATAATGCCCGAGTCTTTACTCACCATTACGATCCATTTACCGAACGTTTGACTATCCCGCCGCTGCACGCCGTGACCCACGGCCGCGTCCCCCATTCCGCGACCGCGCTGCCCCGGAGGAGACGGGAACCATGCACTTCGCCCCCACTCGCACCGACGATCCTTCTCACGGGCCCGACAAGCCCGAGCAGAACCGACCGGCCCCCGCCGGTCCTCTCGCATCACGCTTCCAGCGCCCGCACAGCCCGCCGTCCGGCACCGGCCGTCGCTTCCACATCGCGGGCGCCGATCTCTCGGCGTCCATCTCCGTCTTCTTGATCGCGCTGCCGCTCTCCCTCGGCATCGCGCTCGCCACCGGCGCACCGCTGCAGGCCGGACTCGTCGCAGCCGCCGTCGGCGGCATCGTGGTCGGCCGGCTCGGCGGGGCACCACTGCAGGTCAGCGGCCCCGCCGCCGGATTGACCGTCGTCACCGCCGAACTGATCCAGCAGTACGGCTGGCGCATCACCTGTGCCATCACCGTCCTGGCCGGACTGTGCCAAATGGGCCTCGCGGCACTACGGGTGGCGCGCTCCGCTCTCGCGGTCAGCCCGGCCATCGTGCACGGCATGCTGGCCGGCATCGGCGTCACCATCGCCCTCGCCCAGCTCCATATCGTCCTCGGCGGCACACCCCAGAGCTCGGCCATCAGCAACGTCCAGGGCCTGCCCGCGCAACTTGCCGGTCTCCACCCGGCCGCGCTGTCGGTCAGTGTCCTGACCATCGCCGTGCTGTTGCTCTGGCCACGCGTGCCGGGGCGTGCGGGAAGAGTCATCCGGAAGGTCCCGGCCGCACTTGCGGCGGTCGTCACTGCAACGGTCCTGCCGACCGCAGCGGGATTCTCCCTGCCTCTCGTGGATCTGCCCTCCTGGCACAGCCATGCCCTCCCAGAGCTGCCGCGGGGGCCCATCCTCGGGATCGCCGCGGCAGTGCTCACCATCACCCTGGTCACGAGCGTGCAGTCCCTCTTGTCGGCCGTCGCCGTCGACAAGCTGGTCGCCGCGCGTGGAGCGGCGGACGCCCCTGTCCACCGCTCCGACCTCGACCGCGAACTGGCCGGACAGGGAGCGGCGAACGTCGTCTCCGGCGCGCTCGGCGGGCTGCCGGTCGCCGGAGTCGCGGTCCGCAGCACCGCCAACGTCTCCGCCGGCGCGGTCAGCCGCCACTCGACCATGCTGCACGGGCTCTGGATCGTGGCGGCCGCGCTGCTGCTCGTGCCCGTCCTCGATCTGATTCCGCTGGCCGCTCTGGCGGCCCTGGTCATGGTCATCGGCGTACAGATGGTCAACATCACGCATCTGCGCAGTGTGAAGAAGAACCGCGAGATGCTCGTCTACGTGGCCACGGTCACCGCGGTGGTCCTCACCGGGGTACTGGAAGGCGTTGTCATCGGCATCCTGGTGGCCGTGGCGGTCGCGCTGCACCGGCTGACGCGGACCCGGATCACGGTGGAGGAACGGGACGGAGTCCATCGGGTGCGTGCGCGCGGCCAGTTGACCTTCCTCGCCGTGCCCAGGCTGAGCCGGATGCTGAGCCACGTCCCCCACGGCGCCGACTGCGTGGTCGAGTTGGACGGCTCCTTCATGGACCACGCGGCGTACGAGGCTCTGCACGACTGGCAGACCACTCACTCCGCACAGGGCGGGACGGTCGAGGTCACCGGACGGGCCGGAGGCCGGATCAGCGAGCCCGCCGACGAGTCGCACGGCTGCTGCCGCCCCTGGACGCCCTGGCGCAACCACCACTGCGACGACCGGCCGCGCAAAACGGACGCGCACCACCTGGCCAGCGGGCTCAGCTCCTTCCAGCGCAACACCGCCCCGCTGGTGCGCGACGAACTGGCGCGGCTCGCCCGTGAAGGCCAGCGTCCGTCGCAGCTCTTCATCACCTGCGCCGACTCCCGGCTCGTGACCAGCATGATCACGGCCAGCGGACCCGGCGATCTGTTCACCGTCCGCAATGTCGGCAATCTCGTGCCGCTGCCCGGCAAGGAGAGTTCGGACAACTCCGTGGCGGCCGCCATCGAGTACGCGGTCGACATCCTCGAGGTGAGTTCGATCACCGTCTGCGGCCACTCCGGCTGCGGCGCGATGCAGGCCCTGCTCAACAGCCCGCCGGGCGCCTCCCCCACCCCGCTCGGTCGCTGGCTGCGGCACGGAATGCCCAGCCTGCAGCGGATGACGAACCGACATCGCTCCTGGGCAAGGATCTCCGGCCGCCTGCCCACCGACGCCGTCGAGCAGCTCTGCCTGACCAATGTCGTCCAGCAACTGGAGCATCTGCGTGCCCATGAGTCGGTGGCACGGCGGCTCGCCGAGGGCTCGCTCCAGTTGCACGGGATGTACTTCCACGTCGCCGAGGCCCAGGCCTATCTCCTCACGAATTCCGCGGAGCATGAGATCGACGAGGTCTTCGACAGGGTGGCCCCCGCTCCTTCCGCGCTGGAGAAGTCCCGTGTCTGACCGCGCCGTCTGAGTGGTCCCGTGGCCCGCCTGGCCGCGGACATATGAACCGCCTACGCCCGGCGTCCGTGGACACGTATGGCCCCTCGTCCCCACCGCTCGGGGGCGAGGGGCACCTACAGGTCTAAACCAATATTCGGCCGGCTCTTGTCACCCGGGCCCTCCGGCTGATGAGGTATGGCCTAGGACACATACGCACAGAAGACGCCCTGGGAAAGGGAGATGTCGTGAGCAACGAGAGCCTGGCCAACCTTCTTAAGGAAGAGCGGCGGTTCGCCCCGCCGGCCGAGCTGGCAGCGAGCGCCAACGTGACCGCGGAGGCGTATGAGCAGGCAGCGGCGGACAGGCTCGGCTTCTGGGCCGAGCAGGCGCGTCGGCTCACCTGGGCCACCGAACCGACCGAGACCCTCGACTGGACCAACCCGCCGTTCGCGAAGTGGTTCGCCGACGGCAAGCTCAACGTGGCGCACAACTGCGTGGACCGCCACGTGGAGGCGGGCAACGGCGACCGGGTCGCCATCCACTTCGAGGGCGAGCCCGGTGATGCCCGCGCCATCACATATGCCGAACTCAAGGACGAAGTTTCCAAGGCCGCCAACGCCCTGCTCGAGCTCGGCGTCCGCAAGGGCGACCGGGTCGCGATCTACCTGCCGATGATCCCCGAGGCCGCCGTCGCGATGCTGGCGTGTGCCCGCATCGGCGCCGCGCACTCCGTGGTCTTCGGCGGCTTCTCCGCCGACGCCGTCGCCTCCCGCATCCAGGACGCCGACGCCAAACTGGTCATCACCTCCGACGGCGGCTACCGCCGTGGCAAGCCGAGCGCGCTCAAGCCCGCGATCGACGAAGCGGTCACCCGCTGCCCGCAGGTCGAGCACGTGCTCGTCGTTCGACGGACCGGCCAGGAGACCGCGTTCACCGAAGGGCGCGACGTGTGGTGGCACGACATCGTCGGCCAGCAGTCCGCGGAGCACACCCCGGAGGCCTTCGACGCCGAGCACCCGCTCTTCATCCTCTACACGTCCGGCACAACGGGTAAGCCGAAGGGCATCCTGCACACCTCCGGCGGCTACCTCACCCAGACGGCCTACACCCACCACGCGGTCTTCGACCTCAAGCCCGAGTCGGACGTCTACTGGTGCACGGCCGACATCGGCTGGGTGACCGGCCATTCGTACATCGTGTACGGCCCGCTGGCCAACGGCGCGACGCAGGTGATGTACGAGGGCACGCCCGACACCCCCCACCAGGGCCGCTTCTGGGAGATCGTGCAGAAGTACGGCGTCACGATCCTCTACACCGCGCCCACCGCGATCCGGACGTTCATGAAGTGGGGCGACGACATCCCCGCCAAGTTCGACCTGAGCAGCCTGCGGATCCTCGGGTCGGTCGGTGAGCCGATCAACCCCGAGGCGTGGATCTGGTACCGGGAGAACATCGGCGCCGGCAAGACCCCGGTCGTGGACACCTGGTGGCAGACGGAGACCGGCGCGATGATGATCTCGCCGCTGCCCGGCGTGACCGAGGCCAAGCCCGGCTCAGCACAGCGCCCGCTGCCCGGCATCTCGGCCACGGTCGTGGACGACGAGGCGAACGAGGTGCCCAACGGCGGTGGCGGCTATCTCGTTCTCACGGAGCCGTGGCCGTCCATGTTGCGCACCATCTGGGGCGACGACCAGCGGTTCCTCGACACCTACTGGTCGCGGTTCGAAGGCAAGTACTTCGCGGGCGACGGCGCCAAGAAGGACGACGACGGCGACATCTGGCTGCTCGGCCGGGTCGACGACGTGATGCTGGTCTCCGGTCACAACATCTCGACCACCGAGGTCGAGTCCGCGCTGGTCTCGCACCCGAAGGTCGCGGAGGCGGCGGTCGTGGGTGCAGCGGACGAAACCACCGGGCAGGCCATCGTGGCCTTCGTGATCCTGCGCGGCACGGCCAGCGAGGACGACAGCCTTGTGGACGACCTGCGCAACCACGTGGGCGCGACGCTCGGGCCGATCGCCAAGCCCAAGCGGATCCTGCCGGTGGCCGAACTGCCGAAGACCCGATCCGGAAAGATCATGCGCCGACTGCTGCGCGACGTGGCCGAGAACCGGCAGCTCGGTGACGTCACTACGCTGACCGACTCTTCCGTGATGGACCTGATCCAGTCGAAGCTGCCGAGCGCCCCCTCCGAGGACTGACAGCAGCGCGGTTCTTCTGCGGATCCAGGCCCCCGGCGCGCACCGCGCCGGGGGCCTGCGGTCGTTCTCCCCGGCTGCCACGACCGCCGCCGGGTAGAGTAAAGAACGCGTCAACGACGCAGTCGGTGACGCGCACGTGCGATCCAAGGTGCGCCGGGAAGTCTGGTCGGCAAGTGTTTTGTGTTGTCCACCAGACCGGAGGTCCTACCTGTGGCCGCGCCCCGCCCCACCACCAGCCGCAAGTTTCTCGGACGGCTTTCGCTCCCCGAGCGGAACTACGTCGCGGACGCTCTGCGCACCGAGACCCTCGGGGGCGTGCTCCTCCTCATTGCCGCGGTCGCTGCGCTGATCTGGGCAAACACTTCGCTGAGCGCGAGTTACACCTCCGTACGTGACTTCCACATCGGGCCCGCCTCGCTCGGACTCGATCTGTCGATCCAGCACTGGGCCGCCGACGGGCTGCTGGCGATCTTCTTCTTCGTCGCCGGCATCGAGCTCAAGCGTGAGCTCGTCGCCGGCGAATTGAGCGACCCGAAAGCCGCCGCTCTGCCCGTCATCGCCGCCCTCTGCGGCATGGCCATGCCGGCGCTCGTGTACCTGGCGGTCGCCGCGGCCGGAGGCGGCTCCACCGCCGGCTGGGCTGTCCCGACCGCCACCGACATCGCGTTCGCGCTGGCGGTGCTGGCGGTCATCGGCACGTCCCTGCCGTCGGCGCTGCGCGCCTTCCTGCTGACCTTGGCCGTCGTCGACGACCTCTTCGCGATCCTGATCATCGCGGTCTTCTTCACCAACGACCTGAACTTCGTCGCCCTTGGCGGCGCAGCCGTAGGTCTCGTCGTGTTCTGGCTGCTGCTGCGTATGGGGGTGCGCGGCTGGTACGTGTATGTGCCGCTCGCCCTTGTGATCTGGGGCCTGATGTACAACAGCGGCGTCCATGCCACCATCGCCGGCGTGGCGATGGGCCTGATGTTGCGCTGCACTCGCCGCGAGGGCGAGGACCACTCGCCGGGTGAACACATCGAGCATCTGGTCCGTCCCCTCTCCGCAGGTTTCGCCGTCCCCTTGTTCGCGCTGTTCTCGGCCGGGGTGGCCGTCACAGGCGACTCCCTCGCCGATGTCTTCACCAAGCCCGAGACCCTGGGCGTCGTCCTGGGGCTCGTGGTCGGCAAGGCACTTGGCGTTTTCGGCGGCACGTGGCTGGCCGCGCGCTTCACCAAGGCCGAGCTGAACGAGGACCTGGCCTGGCCGGATGTGCTGGCACTCGCCACACTCGCCGGCATCGGATTCACCGTCTCGCTGCTCATCGGCGAACTGGCCTTCGCCGGCGACGCAACGCTGACGGACGAGGTGAAGGCCGCGGTGCTGATGGGGTCGCTGATCGCGGCCGTTCTCGCTGCGGTGCTGCTGAAGCTGCGGGTACGCACCTACCAGGCTCTGTCCGCGGAGGAGGAGCGCGATGAGGACATGTCCGGCGTACCAGACATTTACGAACAGGACGACCCGGCCTACCACCTGAGAATGGCCGCGATCTACGAGAAGAAGGCCGAGGAACACCGCAGGATGGCAGAAGCGGCCGGGGCATCGCGCGACGACGGCGACAGTCCGGCATGATCTGACAGGACCCGTAACAAGGCCTAGGGAAGAGGAGAGGGAGTCAGCGATGAGCGATCCCGGCAATACCACAGCGAACGCTGTCGGCGCCGAGCGCAGTCTCGGCCAGCTGGTCGCCTCGGCGACCGCCGAGATGTCCGCACTGGTACACGACGAGATCGCGCTGGCGAAGGCGCAGTTGCGGCAGGACGTGAAGAAGGCCGGTATCAGCGGTGGCGCGTTCAGCGCCGCAGGAGCGGTGCTGATCTTCTCGCTGCCGATGCTGAGCTTCGCGCTCGCCTACGGTATCCAGGCCTGGAGCGGCTGGCACCTGTCGGTCTGCTTCCTGCTCTCTTTCGCGGCCAACGTCCTGTTGGCCCTGCTGCTCGGCCTGATCGGAATGGTCTTCGCGAAGAAGGCGAAGCGAGGCAGGGGCCCGCAGAAGGCCGTCGCGTCCGCCAAGGAGACGGCTGCCGTACTGGGCAACGTCAAGCCGCATCCGCGAGAAACCGGGCAGCCCGAGCTCACAGCCGGAACCCGGCAGGACAAGATCACCGTATGACCGGAGCGGTACCCGGAGCCTTGGCCGACGGCCGCTGTGGCCGGGCAGTGGCGAACGCGGGGTGCGCAGTTGTGGCACGCTCATCAGCATGACGGTCCCTGATTCCGGCCACGGCAGCTTCGGCGCCCTCGGCAGTCCCGTACGCATCGACGGTCCCTGGACCCACCGCGACGTGGCGGCCAATGGTGCCCGCTTCCATATCGCCGAGATGGGCGACGGACCGCTGGTGATGCTGCTGCACGGCTTCCCGCAGTTCTGGTGGACGTGGCGGCACCAACTGACCGCGCTCGCCGACGCCGGCTTCCGGGCGGTGGCGATGGATCTGCGCGGCGTGGGGGGCAGCGACCGGACGCCGCGCGGTTACGACCCCGCCAACCTGGCCCTGGACATCACGGGGGTCGTGCGCTCGCTCGGCGAGCCGGACGCGGCATTGGTGGGGCACGACCTTGGCGGGTATCTGGCGTGGACGGCGGCCGTGATGCGGCCGAAGCTGGTGCGCCGGCTCGCTGTGTCCTCGATGCCGCACCCCCGGCGGTGGCGTTCGGCGATGTTGTCCGACTTCGCACAGAGCCGTGCAGGCTCCTACGTGTGGGGTTTTCAGCGCCCATGGCTGCCGGAGCGTCAACTCGTCGCGGACGACGCGGCATTGGTGGGCGAGCTGATCGAGAACTGGTCCGGTCCCCAGCCGCTCGACGAAGAGGCCGTCGACGTCTACCGGCGGGCGATGTGCATCCCGTCGACGGCGCACTGCTCGATCGAGCCGTACCGGTGGATGGTGCGGTCGTTGGCCCGTCCCGACGGAATCCAGTTCAACCGGCGGATGAAGCGGCCGGTGCGGGTGCCCACCCTGCATCTGCACGGCTCACTCGATCCGGCGATGCGGACGCGCAGCGCGGCTGGTTCCGGCGAGTATGTCGAAGCGCCGTACCGGTGGCGGCTGTTCGACGGTCTGGGCCACTTCCCTCACGAAGAGGATCCGGTGGCGTTCTCGAACGAGCTGATCAACTGGCTCAAGGACCCCGAGCCCGACCGGTAGGCCGACGTGGTGTTTCGGCACCCATGGAAGAACGGTTGTCCTACGAACAGCCAATTGCCTGGCGCATAGGCCAATTGGCGGCCCCTCACACGGTTACCGACCATGGGGCCCGGGCACACGTCGGGGTATGGGCTGGACGCACGACTACGGTGACGCAGCACGCAACCGCCGCTCGGCCAATGGGCCGATCCCCCACGAGACAGGTGGCCTCCAGAGCGAGACCCACGAGCATCCCGGGCAGGGGATGGGCATTCCGCGCATCCTCAGGCGCCGCGCACGCTGGGTCTCCGCGCGCCTGCGCCATCATCACCGGGACTGACCCCGTTCCCCGGACATCGCCAGGGAATCATTGCCGGGCTCCGCAGGGCAGGAGTTCCGGAGCCCCGGGGCCGTGCCCCGAGGGGCCCGTCCTCCGGGGCGCTCCGGATCTCTCTACAGCGCGCATTCCTGGCTGTCGACCTGCTGGTTGGCCGTGCGGCCCAGCGTGATGTCCTCACGGATCTCGTCGGCCGTGAGGGCGTAGCCGGTGTCGGCGTCGTCCAGGGACCTGGCGAAGATGACTCCGTAGACCTTGCCATCGGTCGTCAGCAGCGGGCCGCCGGAGTTGCCCTGGCGAACCGTCGCGAACAGTGAGTAGACATCGCGGCGGACGGTGCCGCGGTGGTAGATGTCGGGGCCGTTGGCGTTGATCCGGCCGCGGATACGGGCGGAGCGCACGTCGTACGAGCCGTTCTCCGGGAAGCCCGCCACGATCGCGCTGTCGCCGCTGCGCGCGTCCCCCTCTTCGAAGTCGGTGAACTCGAGTGGCCGCGCCTTGAGGTCGGGGACGTCCAGGACAGCGATGTCGCGCTGCCAGTCGTAGAGGACGACCTTGGCGTCGTAGAGCCGGCCCTCGCCGCCTATCTGCACGGTCGGCTCCTCGACGCCGCCGACGACGTGGGCGTTGGTCATCACGCGGCGCTGGTCGAAGACGAAGCCGGTGCCTTCGAGCACTTTGCCGCAGCTCGGGGCCGTGCCGACGACCTTGACGATGGACTGTTTGGCTCGTGCCGCGACGGGGCTGCCGACGAGCGCCGGGTCGGGCGCCTGCACCTCGGTGATGGGCTCGTTGGTGAACGGACTGAAGACCTGCGGGAAGCCGTTCTGGGCGAGCACGGAGGTGAAGTCCGTGAACCAGGTGTCGGCCTGATCGGGCAGCACTCGGTCCACCCCGAGCAGCACCTTCGAGCTGCGGACCTCCTTGCCCAAGGTGGGCAACGCCGTGGGAGCGAGCAGGGAGCCGATCAGCCAGGCGACCAGCAGCATCGCGACGACGTTGACCAGCGCGCCGCCGGTGGCATCCAGGGCGCGAGCGGGTGACCAGGTGATGAAGCGGCGTAGCTTGTTGCCGAGGTGGGTGGTGAAGGCCTGGCCGATCGAGGCACAGACGATCACGATGACGACGGCGACTATCGCGGCTGTGGTGGACACTTCCGAGTCGTCGGTCATCGCACGCCAGATCACCGGGAGCAGATAGACCGCGACGAGTCCGCCGCCGAGGAAACCGATGACCGACAGGATGCCGACGACGAAGCCCTGGCGATAGCCGACGATCGCGAACCACACGGCGGCGACCAGCAACAGGATGTCCAGCACGTTCACCGTCATTTGCCTCGCAGTGTCGTCGCCGGGTGCTCTGTCCGGCTGGGTCGGCCCACGGCGCGCTGCCGCTTCGAGATGTCGCGCCCCGCCGGGAGCGCATTACTGGATCAGCCTGTCATGCGTGCCAGTCCAACGGGACCTGCTTGGTGCGGTCCCATGGTCGCTCCCAGCCGGCGAAATGCAGGATCCGGTCGATGACTCCGGCCGTGAAACCCCAGACCAGCGCCCCTTCGACCGTGAAAGCGGGTCCTGCGTGACCGCGCGGGTGCACGGCCGTCGCACGGTTGGCCGGGTCCGTGAGATCTGCCACGGGCACGGCGAAGACCCGTGCGGTCTCGGCAGGATCGACCGCCCCGACCGGGCTGGGGGTGCGCCACCATCCCAGTACGGGCGTCACGACAAAACTGCTCACCGGGATGTAGAGCTTGGGCAACACGCCGAAGATCTGGACGCCTGACGGGTCGAGACCGGTCTCCTCCTCGGCCTCTCGCAGCGCGGCGCGCAGAGGGCCGGTGGTCGCCGGGTCGCCGTCAGCCGGATCGAGCGCGCCACCGGGGAAGGAGGGCTGCCCGGCGTGGGACCGGAGGGTGCCCGCACGCTCCATGAGCAGCAGCTCGGGCCCCTTGGTGCCTTCACCGAAGAGGACGAGCACGGCCGACTGGCGGCCGTGGCCGCTCTCGGGCGGCAGGAAGCGGCTGAGCTGGTGCGGTTCGACGGTGTCGGCGGCGCGCACCACGGGGCCGAGCCACTCGGGCAGTCCTTCCGTGGTGACGACCACGTCCTCGTCGACGACGACCTTGCCGTCGCTCTGCTGGTCGAACCGCTGGTACGTCTCTTCTCCTGTGCGTGTCATCGGCACCCCCTTACGGACAACGCCGCGGGGCACCTCGATCGTTCCGTCCGGGGCTGCGTCACTCGATCGCACCCAGGGCCGGGGCCGGTTTGCCCGGGTAGTCCGGGGGCGGCTTGAGGCGCTGGCCGGGCCGGCCGCCCATTTCGTACTTCAGGAGCTTGGCCGCCTTCTCGGGGTCGGTCTCGCCCTCCCCGTATGCCGGACAGAGGTGGGCGATCGGGCAGGCACCGCAGGCGGGCCTGCGGGCGTGGCAGATACGGCGGCCGTGGAAGATCACCCGGTGGGAGAGCATCGTCCACTCGCTCTTCGGGAAGATCTCGGCGATCTCGGCCTCGATCTTCACCGGGTCGTCCTGCTCGGTCCATTTCCAGCGCCGGGCGAGCCGCATGAAGTGGGTGTCCACGGTGATCCCAGGGACGCCGAAGGCATTGCCCAGTACGACGAAGGCGGTCTTACGGCCCACTCCGGGCAGCGAGACCAGGTCCTTCAGACGGCCGGGGACCTCGCCCCCGAAGTCGTCTCGGACGGCGGCGGACAGGCCCATGATCGCCTTGGTCTTGGCGCGGAAGAAGCCGGTGGGGCGGATGAGCTCCTCGACCTCCTCGGGCTCCGCCGCGGCCAGGTCCTCCGGAGTGGGGTACTTCGCGAAGAGCGCGGGCGTCGTCTGGTTGACCCGGAGGTCGGTCGTCTGCGCGGAGAGAACCGTCGCAATCAGCAGCTGGAACGCGTTCTCGAAGTCGAGTTCGGGGTGGGCGTAGGGATAGACCTCGGCCAGCTCCCGATTGATACGGCGGGCCCGTCTGACCATGGCCAGCCGGGATTCCGGTTTGGCCGATTTCTTCCTTTTGCCCGAGCTGGGCATCCGCTGTTCGCCCACAGCGGAATTCTCCTTACCGGACACGCTCCCAGCCCCCTCGGCCTGTGCTCTCACCGGCGAATTGGACACCCGGCCAGCCTAAAGGCCACCACCGACATCCGCCCCGGTCCCCCGCAATCAGGACCCGATCGGGCCCCTGCCGTAGGGAGAGACGCGCCCGTGAGTCAAACTTGTTGTGATTGATCGCACGATTGTTTACCACCAGGGTCCGTTTCCCCGGTGGCGCCCCTCGGGGCACAGTGTCCCCGGGCCGGCACGGCACGGTCCGGCATCATGGGACCAACGTCCCCTGAGCAGGTCGACAAGGAGAGAACTCGTGGACGACGTTCTGCGGCGCGCCCCGCTCTTCGCGGCGCTCGATGACGAGCAGGCCGCGGAGCTCCGCGCCTCGATGAGTGAAGCGACGCTCGCCCGCGGCGACGCGCTCTTCCACGAGGGCGAACCGGGCGACCGCCTCTACGTGGTCACCGAAGGCAAGGTCAAGCTCCACCGCACCTCCCCCGACGGCCGCGAGAACATGCTCGCCGTGCTCGGCCCGGGCGAGCTGATCGGCGAGCTGTCCCTCTTCGACCCGGGCCCCCGTACCGCCACCGCCACTGCGCTGACCGAGGTCAAGCTCCTCGGGCTCGGCCACGGCGACCTCCAGCCCTGGCTGAACGTCCGGCCCGAGGTGGCGACGGCCCTGCTGCGCGCGGTCGCCCGCCGGCTCCGCAAGACCAACGACCAGATGTCCGACCTGGTCTTCTCCGACGTCCCGGGCCGTGTGGCCCGTGCGCTCCTCGACCTGTCGCGCCGCTTCGGCGTGCAGTCGGAGGAGGGCATCCACGTCGTCCACGACCTCACCCAGGAGGAGCTGGCCCAGCTGGTCGGCGCCTCCCGCGAGACCGTGAACAAGGCGCTGGCCGACTTCGCACAGCGCGGCTGGCTGCGCCTGGAGGCCCGTGCGGTGATCCTGCTGGACGTGGAACGACTGGCCAAGCGTTCCCGCTGAGGAACTCGCGCCAGGCACACCGAGCAGCTACGCGAAGGGGGCCGCCCGCATGATGCGGGCGCC
>NZ_JBEXRZ010000006.1:0-82189 GCF_040613325.1 Streptomyces sp. NPDC006283
GCTCCTCGGCGACCGCGAGGTCAAGGGCGTCCCGCCCGATCCGCAGGGCGTAACCGCCCGATTCGCTGACCAGGGAGTCGGGGGCCTTCCTCCGAGGCTAGGGGTCCGGCACCCGCCCAGTGCAACGTTTCTGCGGGCGTGGGCGCCCCCGGCGCGTCCGCGATGCGCGGCAACGGCGCGGTGTCGCCGCTCACGGCGGCCGATGCCGACGCCGCTCCCGCGGCGAACCCCCGGCCCTGCCCGTCCGGGCCCCGCCCGCCCGCCGCCGCAGTCGCGCCTTCGGTGTCCTCGGCCTGCGTCGCCCACGGCGCCGGCCCCGCCGCAGCCGCGCCTCCCGTGCCCGGGCCCTGCCCGGCCGACTCCGCGGTGTCGGCCGCCGTGTCCTCTCCCTGCGACACGGGTCTCCCCGCCATCGGCGTCCGGACCGGGCGGGGCAGCGGCGGGTGGGGCATCTCGGGTGCCGGGCCGAAGTCGTCGGCGGCCCCCCGCAGGCCCTCCAGCGTCACGTACGGCCTGATCCGCAGCGGGTCGAAGTCCTCCGCCGCCGCGATGTCCGCCCGGCGTTCCGCGCGCAGCGCGGCCCCCGCCCGCTCCGCGCAGTCGCAGCCGGGTCCGGCGGTGCCGTCCCCGTTCCGCGGTCTGTCGCACTCCGGACATCTGTTTCCGGTCATTGCCGGTCCCCTCCCCTTGGAATGCCGCCGATTATGCAGCGCTCCTCCCCGTCACCCAACGCCCCATCCCGGGGCGCGGCCGCATCCTTCGGCTCTCGGCAGGCCATAACCGGACAGACCCACCACGATGGAGGAAAGTGCGAATGGAGAGTGCGCAGCCGGAACGAGGAGATCGGCATGGCCCAGGATGTGAGCAGCGCGCAGTTGAGTCCCGCCCCCGGCGAGGGACAGGACCGGCGAACCGTCCTCGTAGCCATCGGCGCGCTGCTGCTCGGTATGCTGCTCGCCGCTCTCGACCAGACCATCGTCGCCACCGCGTTGCCGACCATCGTCAGCGAACTCGGCGGCATGGACCACCTGTCGTGGGTGGTCACCGCCTATCTGCTGGCCTCGACCGCCGCCACGCCGCTGTGGGGCAAGCTCGGCGACCAGTACGGCCGCAAGAAGCTCTTCCAGACGGCCATCGTCATCTTCCTCATCGGCTCCGCGCTGTGCGGCATCGCCCAGGACATGCCGCAGCTCATCGCCTTCCGCGCCGTCCAGGGCCTCGGCGGTGGCGGGCTGATGGTGCTCTCGATGGCGATCGTCGGCGACCTGGTCCCACCACGCGAACGCGGCAAGTACCAGGGCCTGTTCGGCGCCGTCTTCGGCGCGACGAGCGTGCTCGGCCCGCTGCTCGGCGGCTTCTTCACCGAACACCTCGACTGGCGCTGGGTGTTCTACATCAACCTGCCCATCGGCGTCGTCGCCCTGCTCGTCGTCGCCGCCGTCCTGCACATCCCGGTCCGGCGGACCCCGCACACCATCGACTACCTCGGCACCTTCCTCATCGCATCCGTCGCCACCTGCCTCGTCCTCGTCGCCTCCCTCGGCGGCACGACCTGGGCGTGGAGCTCTGCGCAGATCATCGGGCTCGTCGTTCTCGGAGTCGTGCTCCTCGTCGCGTTCGTCGCCGTGGAGCGGAAGGCCGCCGAACCGGTCCTGCCGCTGAAGCTCTTCCGCATCCGGACCTTCACGCTCGTCGCGGTCATCAGCTTTGTGATCGGCTTCGCGATGTTCGGGGCGATGACGTACCTGCCGACGTTCCTCCAGGTCGTCCACGACATCTCGCCGACCCTGTCGGGTGTGCACATGCTTCCGATGGTGCTCGGTCTGCTGATCACGTCGACCGTCTCCGGGCAGATCGTCAGCCGCACGGGCCGCTGGAAGGTCTTCCCGATCACCGGAACCGCGATCACCGCGCTCGGTCTCGTCCTGCTGCACCAGCTCAAGGAGTCCAGCTCCACCTGGCAGATGAGCGTCGTCTTCTTCGTCTTCGGCGCGGGACTCGGTCTGGTGATGCAGGTCCTCGTCCTGGTCGTGCAGAACGCGGTCGGCTACGAGGACCTGGGCGTCGCCACGTCCGGTGCGACGTTCTTCCGCTCCATCGGGGCCTCGTTCGGCGTCGCCGTCTTCGGCACGATCTTCGCCAACCGGCTGGAGCAGAAGCTCGCCGACGCCCTCGCCGGGCAGCAGGTCCCGCCCGGGGCCGGGCCGGCGGACATCGCCGCGGACCCGCGCGCGATCGCCGAACTCCCCGCCGGCCTGCGACCCTCGGTGCTCCACGCCTACTCGACGTCCATCACCGACGTCTTCCTGTACGCCGTGCCGGTCGTCGCCGTCGCCTTCGTCATCACCTGGTTCCTCAAGGAGGACAAGCTGCGCGCCTCGGTGACCGCGCCCGACCACAGCGAGACGCTCGCCTCCAACCCCGTCGAGCGCTCCTCCCACGACGAGGTGGCCCGGGCCCTGTCGGTGCTCGGCTCCCGCGAGGGCCGGCGGCACATCTACGAGAAGATCACCGAGCGGGCCGGTTACGACCTGCTGCCCGCGTCCAGTTGGCTGCTCCTGCGGATGAAACGCCATGGCGTCGTCGAACCGGCCACGCTCGCCGAGGCCACGCTCGTACCGCTGCGTGCCATCACGGAGGCGGCCCGCGAGGTGGAGGGGCGGGGTCTCGCCCGCCGTGAGGGGCTCGACCTGATGCTCACCGACAGGGGCGCGGAGGCGGCCGTACGCCTGTCCGAGGCCCGGGAGGACTCCCTCGCGGAGCTGCTCGGCGACTGGTGGGGCCCGGAACGGCCGACCGACCTCGTCCAACTGGTGCACGAACTGAACGCGGAGCTCTGCGGGTCCGACGCCGAGCGCCCGCACAGCCCCGAACCGCGCGGCGACCACCAGCGCCCCAAGCGCCACGCCGTCTGAACGTCCCGGACCGTGCCGTCGCTGCCCTCCGACCGTCCCGGACCGGGCTGCAGCTAGGGCCCGCTCGCTGATCCGGCATGATTTAAACGAGCGGCCCTACAGGTCCTTGCCGTACCAGATGTCCATGTACGGGCCCGTGCAGTACGCCGGAATCTCCGCGTACCCGTGCCGCAGGTACAGCCTGCGGGCCTCGACGAGATCGAGGCGGGTGTTGAGCACCATCCGGCGGGCGCCGAGCGAACGGGCCTCGTGCTCCAGCGACTCCATCAGCAGGCCGGCGCCGCCCAGGCCGCGGAAGTCGTGGCGCAGGAACACCCGGGTCAGTTCGGCGCGTTCCTCGTCCAGCATCAACACCCCGCCGCAGGCCGCCGCTTCGCCGTCGCACCGGCCGACGACGAACCGGCCCGTGGGCGGTGTCAGACGCTCGGCCCCGTCCCCGTCCAGACCTGCGTCGACCTCGGCGACGGTCGCCGGCCGGCCCCAGTAACGGCTCGCCACGTCGTGGTAGTAGGCGTGCCTGAGGGCGGTCGCGTCGGGGGAGTCGACGGCCTCGGCAGTCAGGGTCCACACAGTCATGGGAGTTCTGTATCCCACGTGTTGGTTGTTTGGCCAACGATTTCCTGGCTACTCGCAGCGAGGCACGCTCGCGAACAGTGAGCGTCCCACGGGTCAGCCCGGAAGGTGAGTCATGTCAACCCTGACCACAGTTCTGATCGTCGCCGCGGTGATCGTGGTCCTCCTGATCATCGCCGGCGCGCTGTACGCCCGCCGCACGCGTGGACACGGCGGCGGGAGGCGAGCTCTGCGCCGGCGGTTCGGTCCAGAGTACGAACGAACCCTCGCCCGCCACGACCAAGACGCCAAGGCCGCCGACCGCGAACTGCACGACCGCGTGAAGCGCCACGGCGACCTGAAGCCGCAGCCCCTCGCGCCCGGTGTGCGCGAGCACTACGACGCCGAGTGGACCGCCGTGCAGGAACGCTTCGTCGACTCCCCGGCCAGGGCTGTCGCCGACGCGGACCAGCTGCTCGGCCGACTGGCCGCCGACCGGGGCTTCCCGGCAGCGGGCCGCTACGAGGAACAACTCGCCGCGCTGTCGGTGCACCACCCCCACCACGTCGAGGGCTACCGCGAGGTGCACCGCGCCGCGCGCACCGGCTCCGAAGTGAGTACGGAAGGACTCCGCGAGGCGATGGTCGACGCCCGGGCCCTCTTCGAGGACCTGGTGGCGGATCGCGCCGTCGACCACGGCCGCCACCGTCCCGGCCGCCCCGGCCGAGGGCACGCGCTGCACCCGAGGGGGAGTGGCGCCTGATGAAGCACGGCCGTGACGACGAGCGCCACAGGTCTTCCCTGACTGCCGTTCCGCCCGGCGCCCCCGGCGACGCGGGAGACACCCACGTCCCCGCCGCGCCGGACGGGCGGGACGGCAAGCAGCCCGAACGCAGCGCGGCCCACACGCCCCGACCGGCCCCGGGCGGCGAGCCGCTGAAGCCGGCACTCGGCGCCGAGGCCTCCGGGGCGGTGGGCGCGGGTACGGGCACGGACCGGGGCCCGGGGCCCTCGGCCACCCCGGTCACCGCGCCGGGCGCCGGTGACGCCGAGCCGCGGGCGGCCCAACTGCTGCCCCAGCCCGAGCGCGAGCAGCTCGCGCAGCGACTGCAGCACGCCATGACCGGCTTCGTCGACGCCCCGCGCCGCGCCGTCGAGGAGGCCGCCGACGTCCTCCAGGACACCGGCGACCGGCTCACCGCCGCGCTTGCCGAGTGCCGTCGCTCGCTCGGCGAGGAATGGCGGCACGAAGAGAACACGGAGGAACTACGCCTCGCGCTGCGCGCGTACCGCGAGGTGACGGAGCGGCTCCTGCGGACCTGAGCGGTGGCCGGGCCTGTAGGTCTTTTGACCTTCAGGCTTTCGGGGCCGCCTGCTGGACGACCTCGAACGACCACAGGGTGGACCCGGTGGCGGCGGGCTTGGGACGCTCGCCGCCACCGTCGCCTTCGCCGCTGCCGCCGCCGCCCTGGTGGGCGGCCTTCATGGGCCCCTCCATCCATGCCTGGAACGACTCCTCGTCGCGCCACCGGGTGTACACCAGGTACTGGTCGGTGCCCTCGACGGGCCGCAGCAGCTCGAACCACTCGAAGCCGTCGGAGTTCTCCACGGAGCCGGCGCGGGCGCTGAAGCGCTTCTCGAGGGTCTCGCGCTGTTCGGCGGGGACGGTGAGGGCGTTGATCTTCACGATGCTCATGCGGCCATCCTGCCGCACGACGGGGCGGGTGCTCGCTCCCCCACCCCGCCCCTCCCCGGAACCGGGGTGAGCCCCGGACCCCCGCGCCTCGAACTTCCCCGATGGCGTGGCGGCCGGGGGAGGTGCCCCCGAGGGCTGACCTGTGCGCGGCGGGCTGTCTTCGTCAGCCCGTCCGGTGGCACTCCCCTACGCCTGGCGCGTGGGAGGCCCCCTACGGGCCGGAGGCCGCAGGGGGATCGAGGACCCTGCCGAAGGCGGTACGGGGTCCGGGGCCTGCTCCGGTTTCGGGTAGGGCGGGCAGAGGACCGGTCCCCGAGGGCCACGACCCGCCCCGTCCCCCACGCGTCACGCAATCACCCGTGCCACCAGCATCCCGTCGTACCCCTTCACCCCCACGGTCTGCAGCGCCGTCGCGTCCAACCTCGGCTCGCGTGCCACCAGTTCGAACATCTCGCGTGTACCGGTGATCGCCGGGTCCTCGCTCGACGCGTCCGTCACCGCCCCGCCCCGCACCACGTTGTCCACGATGATCACGCTGCCGGGGCGGGTCAGGCGCAGGGCCCATTCCACGTAGCGGGGGTTGTTGCGCTTGTCGGCGTCGATGAAGACCAGGTCGAAGGGGCCCGCCCCCGGCTCCGCCGCGATGCGCGGCAGGGTGTCGAGGGCCGCTCCCGTGCGGACCTCCGCGACCTTGTCGAGGCCGGCCCGGGCGAGGTTGGCGCGGGCCACGTCCGCGTGGGCCGGGTCGTACTCGAGCGAGATGAGCCGGCCGTCGGCAGGCAGCGCCCGCGCCAGCCAGATGGTGCTGTAGCCGCCGAGCGTCCCGATCTCGAGCGCCGTGCGCGCGCCCTGCGTCCGTGCCAGAAGGTGCAGCAGTTTGCCCTGGTTGGGTGCCACGCTGATCGCGGGCAGCCCCGCCGCGTCGCTCGCGGTGAGGGCCGCGGTGAGGGCCTCGTCCTCGGGCACGAGGAGATCGCTGATGTAGCTGTCCACGGCCTGCCATTGCTCCTGAGTCATACCCTTCAACCTACGTTCAGGAGACCGGCGGAGGCACGCGTCAACCTGACTTCAGGAGACCGGCGGAGGCACGCGTGCCGGCGTCGGCCGGCGTCGACCCGCCCGTACGCGCAGCAGCACGGCCGCCGTGAGTGCCACCGCCGCGCCGCCCACCGTCAGCAGCCATGCCGGTACGCCGCCGACCGTCAGCAGGTCGTCGTCGTACACCACCCGCCGAAAGGGTGTGTCCTGCGCGGTGGCCTTCAGTTCGTGGTCGCCGTCGATCCTGCCCGGCTCGGGAAAGCGCTGGTCGAGGGCGGTGAGGAAGCGTTCCTCCCCGCCGGTGAGGCGGCCCACCGCGCCCTGCGGCTCGACCGTGCCCGCAAAGGTCACCTCCGGCTCCGAGCCGCCGATCGTGTCGCGCGGCTCCATGCGGTGCCGCGCGAGGACGAACAGGCCGAGCGACTGCGGTGTCTTCGCCCGCCGGGACAGCCGCATCGGGTAGATGAGCCGGTCGCTGGCGAAGCTGAGCCGCAGCGGATCGAGCGTGCCCGTGAGTACCGCGCCCTTCTCGCGCGGCGCCAGTCGCACGGCCACGTACTCCCAGCCCTGGTCGACGTACGGGCGAAGGTCCTCGCCGAGTCCCTCGGGCAGTTCGAAGCCGTTCTCGTCCAGCCAGTCGCCGAGCGCGCCCGGGTCGGTGGCCGTCAGCCGGGCCACGTCGAAGTCGCCGAGCCGCTCCCGGCCGACCACACCGACCCCAGAGCCGTCCGCGCTCGCGCCCGGTGCCGCCCCGGCCGCGCCGTCGACGTCGTCGAGGGGCCAGTCGCCGCCCCGCGGCCAGAAGTAGTGACGCGTACGGTGCTCGGGCGCCGTGATCCGCACCAGTTCGTCGAAGAGCGCGTCGTCCGCCAGTTCGACGTCGGCCCGCGTCGGCACCGGCATGATCCACGCCGCGTCGGGCGCGTCCGAGGCGACCGTGAAGCGCATGACGATCTGTTCGGTGCGGCCGTCCCAGTCGATCACCGAAGTTTCCCGGTCGACGGACAGTTCCGCGTTCCGGTCGACCACCATCGCCCCGCAGCCGCAGGCGTACGCCGGGCTGATCAGGGACGCGATCTGCAGCACGAGCAGCGCCAGCACCACTGTGACCAGGCGCGCGCCCGGTCCGAATTCTTGTATGTTCCCCCGCATACCTCCTGTGACGGTGCCGTGAACATCTTCGGTTCCGCCGCGGACGTATCCGTTCCGCCGCTCTTTCCGCCGCTCGTTCCGTCGCGATCGGCGGGCAATACCGGCCGGTGACGGGGTGACAGTCAGGCGAACAGGGGGTTGCGTAGGTCTTCTTCACGGGGCAGTGCGACGCTCTACGGACGCGCTGTGGACACCAGATCTACAGACAACTGGACGACAAACGGTGGGGAGGCTCGGCGCGACGTGGCGAACGCGGAACACAGCCCGCGCGGGAGTGCGACGGCGGATTCGAGGATCGGCGCGGCGAGAGCCGCGCTGTGGCTCTTCGCGGTAGTGCTCGCGGTACGGCAGACGGCAGCGGTTCTGACCCAGCCGCCCGGCAAACGGCTCACCGATCTGGGGACGTGGATCGGCGACAACGGCGTCCTGCACGTCCCGGGCTCCCTCTACGAGTCCGGCCGGTTCACCGGCACGCCCTTCGCCGGGCTGGTCCTCAAGCCGATCGCCAGATCCGCGGAACAGAGCCTCGGCGTCGCCTGGACCTTCGGCACGCTGCTGCTCGTGGTGCTGCTCGGTCTGGTCGTGGCCCGTGCCCTGCCGATCCCCGTCTCGCGCCGCAGCACCCTGCTCGCCGCGCCTGTTGCCATCAGCCTCCTGATGCTGTCGCTGCCCGTCCGCAACAGCTTCCACCTGGGCCAGACCAGCATCATCCCCGTCCTGCTCGTGCTGCTCGGCTGCCTCGCGGTGCGCGGGGAGAGACCGGCGGGTGTCCTCATCGGTGTCGGGGCCGCCCTCCAGCCCACCGTGCTGCTCTTCGCGCCGCTGCTGTGGTTCACCGGCCGCCGCCAGGCCGCCGTGACCTCGGCGGGCACCTTCGGCGCCCTCACGGCGCTCGCCTGGGCGGCCATGCCGGGCGACTCGTGGACGTACTGGGTCCACCACGTCGCAGGCGCCGGGCTCGGCGACAACCCCGACAGTCTCGCCAACCAGTCGCTGCACGGCGCGCTCCTCCGCTTCGGCCTCGAGGGCCCCCTCGAGATCGCCGTCTACGTCCTCCTGGCCGCCGCCGTCGTCTTCTTCGGCCTGCGCCGCGCCGTCCACTACGCCCAGGACGGCCAACTGCTCCTCGCCGTGGCCGTGACCGGATGCGTGGCCGTCGCCGTCTCACCGACCGCCTGGCAGCACCAACTGCTGTGGGTGCTCCTCGCGGTCGTCGGCCGAGTCGGCAGGCGAGCGGCCGACCGGATGCTGTGGCCCGTTCTTGTCGTCCTCGCGATCACCCTGCCGGGCAACATGCTGCTGCCCGACATGACGGTCTTCCACCCGGTCCGGGACAACACGCTGCTCATCGCCGCGCTCGCCGCGGCCTGCGCGGTGCCGTACCTGTCGCTGGGCTCGCCCTACTTCCGCCGCCCCGTCCCGACCGAGTACGCCGCGCCCGCCCCGGCCCGCTGGGCCCGGGTGCCGCTGCTGCCGTTCTGGCGGAGGGTGCTCACCCGCCCGAATCTGCTGCTCGAACTGCTCGTCATACGGGTCGGCTACTCCGTCTACTCCCACATCCGCGCCGCCGCCACCGGGAGCGTGGCCGCGGCGGAGGAGCACGGCCGGCAGATCCACGCCGTCGAGGGCGTCCTCGGCATCGACATAGAACACTGGGCCAACCAGGCGGTGGTGAGGACGGAGTGGGTCGAGGCCCTCTTCAACTTCCACTACACGTCGTTCCACTTCCTGGTCCCGCTGTCCATCCTCGGCGTGCTGTACGTCCGCCGGCCCGCCGACTACCGGTGGGCCCGCTCGTCGCTCGCGTTCGCGACGCTCCTCGCGCTCCTCGGCTTCTGGCTGTACCCGCTGGCGCCGCCGCGGCTGATGCCCGGTATGGGCTTCGTCGACACCGTCCACGGCCCGCAGGACTTCGCCAATCCCGACTACGGGGCGATGACCGCCGTCACCAACCAGTACGCGGCCATGCCCTCGCTGCACTTCGGCTGGTCGCTGTGGTGCGGACTGATCGTGCTGATGCTCGCGCCCAAGCTGTGGATGAAGCTGCTGGGGCTGCTGCACCCGCTGATCACGGTCTGCGCGATCGTGGTCACCGCCAACCACTGGGTCCTCGACGCGGTCGGCGGCGCGCTGGTCGTCGGTGCCGGCTTCGGCCTGACGTACGTACTGGCGGGCCGCAGGAACCTGCTGATCCCGCCGAAGTCCGTACCGGCCCCGAGATCGCACGCGGACACGCAGGACGCGGCGGTCCCCGCCGGACGCGCGTGACCCCGGGGGGTACGGGTCCTCCGTACCCCCCGGGGTGGATCGCCGCGTCCAGTAATGGTCCGCCACCTGGGGGCCTTCCGCCACTTGAGTGACGGGCGGGGCGAGCCGCGCCCTGCCGGTCAGCCCCGGCGGCCGGGCCGTGCTTCAGCGTCCCCGCCGGGCCGCGCCTCGCCGTCCCCGCCCAGCAGGGACAGGAAGTCCCGGAACGCCTGCGGCATGTCCACCACCTCCGGCGACAGCAGCCACTGGTACTGCAGACCGTCCATCACCGCCGTCATCAGCGGGGCCGCCCGCTCCGGGGTGAGGCCTCCGGGCAGGTGGTCGCCGTACTCCGCGCGCAGGACGGCCGTCATGTTCTCCCGGACGGTCGCGTAGCGACGGGTGAAGAAGTCCCGGGCCGGGTGGTCCTCCGTGACGCTCTCTCCGAGGAGGGCGGAGAAGGTCTGGATGATGCCAGGCCTCATCGCGTTGTACTCGACGAGTGAGCCCAGCAGGTCGATGCGCCACTGGGTGTCGGGCACCGCGTCCCACTGGTCGCGCTCCTCCAGCACCGCGACGAGCAGCGCCGCCTTGCTGGGGAAGTAGTGCAGCAGGCCCTGCTGGGTGAGGCCGACCCGCTCGGCGATCGCGCCGAGGCTCGCGCTGCGGTACCCGCGCTCGGCGATCACCTCCAGGGCGGCCCGCAGGATCTCGGCCCGCCGCTCCTCACCTCTGACGCCGGCCGCCATCGCGTCCCTCCGGGGTTCTGGTTCCACTGCTGGTAGGACCGTACGACATTGCTTTGTAACGTAAATATAACGTAACCTACCGATCGCCAGGTAGGTGGAGCACGATGGCGCTCACCGCACCGACGTCCCTGCCGCGACGTCGCTGTCACGGACACGAGGAGGCCCCGCCATGCCCGAAGCCCTGGCCGATCCGGAAAGCAGTCGCACCGAGGCCGAAACCGCCGCTGCCCGGGTGCGCGAGGCGGCGGTCGACGCGGCACTCGGCAAGCTCGACCTCGACACCAAGACCCGGCTGCTGACCGGTCAGGACATGTGGTCCCTGCCGGCCGTCCCGCAGATCGGGCTCCGATCGCTCGTCATGTCCGACGGCCCGATCGGCGTGCGCGGTGTCCGGTGGACCGCGGACGACCCGTCGATCGCGCTGCCGTCGCCGACCGCGCTCGCCGCCACCTGGGACCCGGCCCTCGCCCGCCGCGCCGGTGGCCTGCTCGCCCAGGAGGCGCGCCGCAAGGGCGTCCACGTGCTGCTCGCGCCGACCGTCAACCTG
This sequence comes from Streptomyces sp. NPDC006283, assembly GCF_040613325.1. NCBI lineage: Bacteria > Bacillati > Actinomycetota > Actinomycetes > Kitasatosporales > Streptomycetaceae > Streptomyces > Streptomyces sp. NPDC006283. The sequence goes on from NZ_JBEXRZ010000006.1 coordinate 10,897, forward strand.
CAGCGCTCGCCGCTCGGCGGACGGCACTTCGAGGCGTACAGCGAGGACCCGTACCTCACGGGGGCGATCGGCACCGGCTATGTGCAGGGCGTCCAGGCCCGGGGGGGTGGGAACCACCGTCAAGCACTACGTCGCCAACGACGCGGAGACCGACCGCTTCACCGTCGACAACGTCGTCTCCGCCCGCGCCCTGCGAGAGCTGTACCTCGCGCCGTTCGAGGCCGTCGTCAGAGACGCTCGCCCGTGGGGCATCATGACGGCCTACAACTCGGTCGACGGCACGACCATGACCGAACACCGGTATCTCGTCGGCGAAGTACTGCGGGGCGAATGGGGCTTCGACGGCTGCAACGTCTCCGACTGGATGGCCGCCCGCTCCACCACGGGCGCCATCGAGGGCGGCCTCGACGTCGCCATGCCGGGCCCTCACACCGTCTACGGCGCGGCCCTCGCGGCCGCCGTCCGCGGCGGCGAGGTCGACGAGGCGACGGTGGACGAGGCCGTTCGCAACGTGCTGCGCCTCGCTGCCCGCGTCGGTCTGCTGGAGGGCGCCGAGCCCGTGGCCGCCGAGGCCCCGCCCGAGATCGACGGCCAGGCGCTCGCCCGCGAGATCGCCCGTCGCGCCTTCGTGCTCGTACGCAACGAGGTGGTACCGGGCGCGGACGGTGCCGGACGTGCCCTGCCGCTGGACCCCGCCCGCGTCCGCAAAGTGGCCCTCCTGGGTGCGGCGGCCCGGGACGCCCGCGTGCTCGGCGGCGGTTCCGCGACCGTCTTCCCCGCGCGTACGGTCTCGCCGCTCGACGGCCTGACCGCCGCGCTGCCCGAGGGGTCGGTCACCTACGCCGTCGGCGCCGACCCGAGTGAGGAACTCGCCCCGGCCGGCCAGGGATTCACCCTCCGCGCCCTGTGCCGTGACGCCGATGGGAACGTCATCGGCGAAGGGAGCCTGCCGAGCGGACAGCTCCAGTGGATCGGCGACGACCTGCCCGACGGCGTCACCCACGACGCACTGCGCAGCGTCGAGATCACCGGCACGTTCTGGCCGCGGGAGAGCGGCGAGCACGCCTTCGGCACCCGCGGGCTCGGCACGTTCACCCTCACCGTGGACGGGCAGGTCCTCTACGACGGCACCCAGGCGATGGGCGACGAGTCCGATCCGTTCGAGGCGTTCATCGGCGCCCCGCTCGAGCGCGGCAAGGTGGCGCTCACCGAGGGCGAACCGGTGCGCGTGTCGCTGCTCCACACGCTGCCCGAGCAGTCCGCCGCGCCGCTGCCCGGCGTGCTGTTCTCGCTGGTGCACCTCGGCCCCCGCCGTGACGCGGAGGAGCTGATCGCCGAAGCGGTCGCCGCGGCCCGCGACGCGGACGCCGCCGTCGTGGTCGTCGCCACCACGGAGCGCGTCGAGTCCGAGGGATTCGACCGCCGGGACCTGTGCCTGCCCGGCCGTCAGGACGACCTGGTACGCGCGGTCGCGGCCGTCAACCCGCACACCGTGGTGGTCGTCAACTCCGGCTCTCCCGTCGAGCTTCCGTGGCGCGAGGAGGTGGCCGCGGTCCTGCTGAGCTGGTTCCCCGGCCAGGAGGGCGGCGCCGCGCTCGCGGACGTCCTCCTGGGGGCGGAGGAGCCCGGCGGGCGACTCCCCACCACCTGGGGGGACCTCGACCGGGCCCCCGTCACCGAGGTCGTGCCGACCGACGGCCGGCTGCGCTACACGGAGGACGTCTTCATCGGCTACCGCGCCTGGGAGAAGGCGGGCCGGACCCCTTCGTACGCCTTCGGGCACGGCCTCGGCTACACGCAGTGGACGTACGAGACCATCGAGGTCCGGGGAACGTCGGTCACCGTCGGGGTCCGCAACTCCGGTGCACGCGCGGGCCGGGAAGTCGTCCAGGTGTACCTGGCGCCCGTCGGGGAGGTCGAGGACCGCCCGGCGCGGTGGCTCGCGGGGTTCGCCGCCGTGGCGGCGGAGCCGGGCGAGACTGTGCGTGTGACGGTCGAGCTGCCGCCCCGGGCCTTCGAGACGTGGGACGAAACGGCCGGGACCTGGCGGCGGATGACGGGAGCGTACGAGGTCCAGGCGGGCCGCTCCGTCGCCGACCGCCGCCTGAGCGCGCCGCTCACGATCTGAACGGGCACACCGGTGGCGCCGGCGTTTCATGATGCGGCCACCCCTCCGCCACGTGCCGCGCCCCCGTCACCGGCCGTCTGCGTCTTCGTGCCCGGGGCGCTCGTACGCGTGGTGCACGTCAGCCACCCGCCACCGTCGCGGCGCCCTCCCCGGACGCCACGACCGTGCCCCTCCCGGGCGGCGCGACGCCGTAACGCTGCCTTCCCCTTGCCGGGCGCGGCAGCGCGGTCCCACCGGTCAGTCCGTCGTGACCTGGAGCTCCTTGATGCCGTTCAGCCACGCCGAGCGGAGGCGCCGGGGGTCGCCGGCGAGGCGGAGGGTGGGGAGCGCGTCGGCGATCGCGTTGAAGATCAGGTCGATCTCCATCACCGCCAGGGACTTGCCCAGGCAGAAGTGCGGGCCGCCGCCGCCGAAGCCCAGGTGGGGGTTGGGGTCGCGGGTGATGTCGAAGCGTTCGGGGCGGTCGAAGACCGCCGGGTCGTTGTTGGCGGAGGAGTAGAAGAGGCCCACCCGGTCGCCCTTCTTGATGCGGGCGCCGCCCAGGACCACGTCCTGTGTGGCGGTGCGCTGGAAGGAGACGACCGGGGTCGCCCAGCGCACGATCTCCTCGGCCGTCGTGTCCGGCCGCAGCCGTTTGTAGAGCTCCCACTGGTCGGGGTGGGTGAGGAACGCGTGCATGCCGTGGCTGATCGCGTTGCGGGTGGTCTCGTTTCCGGCCACCGCGAGAAGGATGACGAAGAAGCCGAACTCGTCGGACGACAGGTTGCCTTCGCCCTCCGCCGCCACCAGCCGGCTGACGATGTCCTTCGCCGGGCACTCCTTGCGTGCCGCCGCGAGGTTCATCGCGTACGCGACGATCTCCATGGCGGCCTCCGCACCGACCTCCTCCGTGATCGCGTACTCGGGGTCGTCGTAGGCCGCCATCTTGTTGGACCAGTCGAAGATCTTGGCCCGGTCCTCCTGGGGGACGCCGATGAGTTCGGCGATGGCCTGGAGGGGCAGTTCGACGGCGACGTTGGTGACGAAGTCGAAGCTGCCGTCCGGTTTCGCGCCCGCCTTCGCCGTCTCGACGATCGCGCGTGCGCGGCGGCGCAGTGCCGCCTCCAGGGAGCGCACCGCGCGGGGGGTGAAGCCGCGCTGGACGATCTGGCGGACACGGGTGTGCTCGGGCGGGTCCATGTTGAGCATGATCAGCTTCTGGACCTCGATCTGGTCGCGGCTGATCGACTCGTTGAAGCGGATCACGGCCGTGTTGGTGTTCGAGGAGAAGAGCTCGGGGTGCGTGGAGACGTGCTTGACGTCCGCATGCCGGGTGACGACCCAGTAGCCCTCGTCGTCGAAGCCGGAGATGCCTGCGCGCTGTTCGCACCACCAGACAGGCGCTGTACGCCGCATCTCGGCGAACTCGGGGTGCGGGACGCGGGCTTGGAGGAGGTCGGGGTCGGTGAAGTCGAACCCTTGGGGCAGATGGGGGCAGGACATCGGCAGCTCCCGCTTCAGGTCTGATGGTCTGACGGTCCATCAGGAGTGGCCGAAAGGTAGTAACGAGTTCTACAAGAGGCAAGGCATCCGGTCGGAACTGTTGCGAGCCAGGGCTGCAGCAAGAGGCGTGCAAGACCCTTGCGTACCGGCGGTAGCACTCATAAGACTTCTCGAGGAACTAGAACGCGTACCAGTTCCATGTTTCTCGATTTTCGAGAGTTCGGCCCGGAAGGGCGCCGGGACGCCCGAACGGCCGCGAGGAGAGGACGAGCTCATGGCCGCGGAACCCGTCATCGTCGAAGCCGTACGCACTCCCATCGGCAAGCGGGGAGGACTCCTCGCCAACCTCCACCCCGCCTACCTGCTCGGCGAGACCTACCGTGAACTCCTCGGCCGCACCGGCATCCACGCCGACTGTGTCGAGCAGATCGTCGGAGGCACGGTCACACACGCCGGCGAGCAGTCCATGAACCCCGCCCGCACCGCCTGGCTGACCGTGGGGCTGCCGTACGAGACGGCGGCCACGACCGTCGACTGCCAGTGCGGCTCCTCGCAGCAGGCAAGCCATATGGTCGCCAACATGATCTCGGGCGGCGTCATCGACATCGGCATCAGCTGCGGCGTCGAGGCCATGTCCCGGGTGCCGCTCGGCAGCGGCTCCAAGCACGGGCCGGGCAAGCCGTTCCCCGACGAGTGGAACGTCGACCTGCCCAACCAGTTCGAGGCCGCCGAGCGCATCGCGCGGCGCCGCGGCCTGACACGGGAGGACGTCGACAGGCTCGGACTGCTGTCCCAGCAGCGAGCGGCGACGGCGTGGAGCGAGGAACGCTTCAAACGCGAGACGTACGCCGTGCAGGTGCCGACGACGGAGGAGGAACAGGCGGCGGGGCAGGGCATGTGGCGGCTCGTGGACCGGGACGAGGGACTGCGCGACACGTCGGCAGAGGCGCTGGCGGGTCTGAAACCGGTCATGCCGACCGCGGTGCACACGGCCGGGAACTCCTCGCAGATCTCCGACGGGGCCGCCGCCGTCATGTGGGCGTCCAAACGCATGGCGCGGGCGCTCAAGCTGAAGCCGCGCGCCCGGATCGTCGCGCAGGCGCTCGTCGGCGCCGATCCGCACTTCCACCTCGACGGCCCGATCGACGCGACGCGGGCGGTGCTGGGCAGGGCCGGCATGTCGCTCAAGGACATCGACATCGTGGAGGTCAACGAGGCGTTCGCGTCCGTGGTGCTGAGCTGGGCGCAGGTCTTCGACCAGGACCTCGAGAAGGTCAATGTCAACGGCGGCGGGATAGCACTCGGGCACCCGGTCGGTGCGACGGGTGCCCGGCTCATCACGACGGCGCTCCATGAGCTGGAGCGCAGGGACAAGGAGTTCGCGCTGATCACCATGTGCGCGGGCGGCGCGCAGGCGACCGGCACGATCATCCAGCGGATCTGAGGCCCATCGCCCTGGGAGAGGCCGGTCGGTATCAGCCCTGGCCCTGGCAGGGGGAGGTGGTCCGGGCCCCGCTCGACCTGGTGGCCGGGTCGGCCCTCCTGTCGGCGCCGGCGCCGGGCATGCCGGAACCCCGGGGGGGGGGAGGGGGTTCCGGCCGCCGGGTGGGGCGCTGCCGCCCCGTCAGGAGCACGGCGTTGCGCCTTGCGACCGGACCAGTGTGAGCGGCGCACCGGACACGGTGCAACGCCCCCGACTACTAGTCGCTCTCGCACCGGGGGCGATCTGCCCAAGGCTTGACGGCCGCGAAGTCCGCAGGTCATGGCCGTGTGGGCGGTCGCCGTCCCCCTCGTAACGTCTACTAAAGGACCTCGTACGGGTCGAAGGGCATGTGGGGCGCCTCACGGGCGCGAGGCCCCCGGCGGTGCCTCGAATGTGACCTGCGCCTCGAAGGCGGCCCGCCGGGTCGCCCGACGCAGCGCCTTGAGGAGCGTCGCGCCGAGCGTGAGCGTCAGCACGACGGTGAGGACCGCTCGGCCGAGGTCCCAGCCGAGGGAGGTGGCGGCACAGAAGGCGACGAACCGCACCAGGTTCTCGTGGAGCGGGTCGCCGGCGTGGAACGAGATCCCGGACGACATGCCGGTGATGAGAGTCCAGCCGTGGAGGTTCATGACCGTGCCGTACGCGAACGCCGCGAGCGCCCCGTACCCGGCGAGCATCAGCAGCTCCGTCCTGCCCCGGAGCCGGTGCGGCCCCGGCAGGAGACCCGCGCCCATCGTGAACCAGCCCATGGCCAGCATCTGGAACGGCATCCACGGGCCGACGCCGCCCGTCAGCAGCGCCGACGCGAACATCGTCACCGAGCCGAGCACAAAACCGAAGCCCGGCCCGAGGACGCGGCCGCTCAGCACCATCAGGAAGAACATGGGCTCCAGGCCTGCCGTCCCCGCCCCCAGCGGTCTGAGCGCCGCCCCCACCGCGGCGAGCACGCCCAGCATCGCCACCGCCTTGGCGTCCATGCCGGTGTCGGCGATCGTCGCGACGACGACGGCGACGAGAAGGGGGAGCAGCGCGCCGAACAACCACGGTGCGTCACCGGAGTGCGCGAGGCCGGACTGCGGTTCGGCCAGCAGCGGCCAGCCGAAGAACACCACCCCCACGCCGCTGATCAGGACGAGGGCGGCGACGGAACGGGGGCCGAGACGGACAGGACGGGCCGCGTTGCGGCCGGGGGCGTTCTTCACCGGGCTGTTCTTCACCGGGCTGTTCTTCGCCGGGCTGTTCTTCGCCGGGCGGGCTGCGTTCCTCATGGGGCTGCCTCCACGGCGGCCTCGACCTGGGAGACCGTAAGCCACTGTTGCGGCGCGAGGACCTTGGCGACCTGTGGCGCGAACGCGGGCGACGAGACCACGACCTCGGCCGTCGGCCCGTCGGCGACGACCTCGCCGTCGGCCAGGATCACCACCCGGTGCGCGAGCTCGGCCGCGAGCTCCACGTCGTGCGTGGCCAGGACGATGGCGTGCCCGTCCCCGGCGAGGCCGTGGAGCACCTCCACCAGCCTGGCCTTCGCCGCGTAGTCGAGGCCCCGGGTCGGCTCGTCGAGCAGCAGGAGCGGCGGCCGGCCCGTCAGGACGATCGCCAGCGCGAGCGCGAGGCGCTGGCCTTCGGACAGGTCGCGGGGGTGGGTCGCGTCCTGAACGCCGGGGAGGAGCCGTGCGACCAGCGCCCGGCAGGTCCCGGGCGCGGCCTGCGCGTCGGCATCGGCAGCAGCGCACTCGGCGGCGACGGTGTCGGCGTAGAGGAGGTCGCGGGGCTCCTGCGGGACGAGGCCGACCTGGCGGACCATCTCGCGAGGCTGTGTGCGGTGGGGTGTCCGGCCGCCCACGGTGACCGTGCCGGTCGTGGGCTCGATCATGCCGACGAGGGTACCGAGGAGCGTGGACTTCCCCGCGCCGTTACGGCCCATGAGCGCGACGGTCTCGCCGGCGGCGACGGTGAGACCGACGCCCCGGAGGGCGTCGACACCGGCTCGCCGGACCCCGAGGCGGGTGGTGGTGGCCGTGTCGGGGGACGTGGCGGAGGGGGTGGCCGTGACGGTCGCGGGGGCGTGGCCGCGAAGGCGGGCGAGCATGCGGCGGGCGGGGCCGCCGCGCGGGGCCGTTCCCTTGCCCGCCACACTGTCCGCGACGGCCGGACGGGCCGGCGGCATCGGTCCCGTCGGCATCCGAGGCGCGGGCGTACCGGGCAGGACACCCTCCAGTCGCTCCCGCAGCGCCCCCGCGCGCCGCCGGGCGTCCCGTACCGACAGGGGGACCGGCGTCCACCCCGCCAGCCGGGCCAGCGCCACCACCGGCGGGTGGACCGGTGAGTCGGACATCACGGTGGCCGGATCGCCGACCACGGGACGCGCGCCGCGCGCGGGCAGGAGCACGACCCGGTCCGCGTACTGCACGACCCGCTCCAGGCGGTGCTCCGCCATCAGCACCGTCGTGCCCAGGTCGTGGACGAGGCGCTGCAGCACCGCCAGGACCTCCTCCGCCGCGGACGGGTCCAGCGCCGAGGTGGGCTCGTCGAGGACGAGGACCTTCGGGTGCGGGGTCAGTACGGAGCCGATCGCGACACGCTGCTGCTGGCCCCCGGACAGGGTCGCGAGCGGCCGGTCGCGCAGGTCCGCCAGGCCCAGCAGGTCCAGCGTCTCCTCCACCCGCCGGCGCATCACCTCGGGCGCGAGCCCCAAGGACTCCATGCCGTAGGCCAGTTCGTCCTCGACGGTGTCGGTGACGAAGTGCGCGAGCGGGTCCTGGCCCACCGTGCCGACAAAGTCCGCCAGTTCACGCGGCTTGTGCGTGCGTGTGTCACGCCCGTCCACGGTGACGCGGCCGCGGAGTGTGCCGCCCGTGAAGTGCGGGACGAGCCCGGACACCGCGCCCAGCAGTGTCGACTTGCCGACTCCGGAGGGGCCGACGAGCAGCACCAGTTCCCCTTCGGGGACGGTGAGGTCGATGTTCTCCAGCGTCGGCGCGGCGGCGTCGCCGTACGTCACGGAGACGTTCTCGAAGCGGATCACGGGGTCGACTCCTCATGAGGAACAGGACGAGGAACAGGCCGAGGAACGGGCGCGACGAACGCCGGAAGCAGCCCGATCAGCACGGACAGCGCGGGCCACAGCGGCAGCGCGGGCGCCGTCAGCGGTACGACGCCGGGGTGCAGCGCCTCCGGCGAGTGCGCCGCCGCCCCGACCATGAAGGCGGCGACGGCCGCTCCCGAGCCGGCCACCAGCCAGGCGCGAGCACCCCAGCGGTCCGGGCGGTACCGGGTGCGGACGGAACGCCTGCCGCCCAGCCACAGGCCCCCGGCCGCCGCGGTCAGCCCGACCGCGAGCAGCGGCACCCCGTAGACCGAACCGGTCGAATCGAGCAACCCGTACGAACCGATGCAAACGCCCAGCAGCCCGCCCAGCGTGAGCACGGTTGTCGTGCGGCGTACGGCGGGCGGGACGTCGGCGGTTCGCCCGTATCCGCGGGCGTCCATGGACGCGGCGACCGCGACCGACCGCTCCAACGCGCCTTCCAGGACCGGCAGTCCGATCTGGGCCACCGCCTTGACACCGCCGGTGGGGCGGCCGCGCAGCCGGCGGGCCGTACGGAGCCTGAGCACGTCCGCGACCATGTTCGGCGCGAACGTCATGGCGACGACGACGGCGACGCCCGCCTCGTACAGCGCGCCGGGCAGCGACTTGAGGAGCCGCGCCGGGTTGGCGAGCGCGTTGGCGGCGCCGACGCAGATGAGGAGCGTCGCGAGCCTCGCGCCGTCGTACACCGCGAACACGAGCTGCTCGGCGAAGACGCGTCCGCCGATGCGTATACCGTCCGCCCAGTCGGGCATGGGCACTTCGGGGAGGGCGAAGAGGACGTGCGTACCGGCGATGGGGGAGCCGAGGGCGACGGAGAACACGACGCGCACGGCGATGACGACGAGCCCGAGCTTCACGAACGCGCCGTAGGAGCGGGCCCAGGGCGCGTCGGCGCGGCGCGCGGCGACGACGTAGCCGGCGACGCCGACGAGCAGCCCGAGGAGGAGGGGATTGGTGGTTCGGGACGCGGCGACGGCGAGGCCGAGGGCCCACAGCCACCACGCGCCGGCGTGAAGGGCGTTGCTGCGGGTGGCGGTGGGCGCGCGGAGCGCGCCGAGGGGGTCGCGGCGGTGCGGTGCGGGGCCGCTGCGCGGAGCTGTTCCCCTGCCCGCCCCTTCCCGAACCGGGCTCCCCCCGGAGCCGCTACGGCGCTCGGCGTGGTGCTCGGGGGGTCCTCCTCCGCTTGGCGGCACGGGAGAACTCTCACCGGACAGCCGCGCCGGGGCTTGATGCGCCCGTTGGTTGCCGGCAGGGTCCGGTGCGCCGGGCACCGACGAGGCCGGCTTGTCCGGAGGCATCGGTACCGCCCGGTCGGCCTGCTCGTGCACCGCCCGGCCGGACCGGTCGTGCCGGGTCATCGGGGCCGGCGGCGGGCCTGCCACATTGCCGCCGCGCCCAGTGCCAGTACCGCCGCGATGCCCGCGAACACGCCCACGGACGGGCCGCCGTCGTCCTTGGTCCCCGCCCCTTCGGCGCTCCTGGCCTTGGGCGCGCTCTTCGTGACCTGCTCGCCGCAGCCCGACTTCGGGTAGCCCTCGATCGCGCACAGCAGCGCCTGGCTGTTGTAGCGCAGGGGCTTCGCCGTCCGGGCGAGTGCCTCCGCCGTCGTCGCGTCGGGAGCGACCTGCGCGCATGCCGTGCGCTGGGCGGGCGGCGTCTCGCCCTGCGGGGCGTCGGACGCCGTGCCCGGGTCGACGACGAGTGCGATCCGCTTCGTACCGTCCTTCGCCGCAGTCTTCGCGCAGATCGCGTCGAAGTCCGGTGCCGTACGCGGCTTCGCCGAGTCGGCGCTGTCCTCGCTGACCGAGAAGCGGAAGCCGTTCACGGACCCGTCGGCGGGCCTGGCCGTGGCAGGGCCCTCGGTGGCGTACGTCCAGGAGCCGCCGCTGCTCTGCCAGTACGACCAGTAGCGGTAGCCGGCGGCTTGCACGGGCGCCGCGCCCAGCACGGTGAGCAGGGCGCCGAGCCCGAGGAGGACGAGGAAGCGGGTGCGCATCAGTTCTGGTTCTTCCGGCGGCCGCTGAACAGGAAGCCGACACCGACGGCGGCCACGAAGAACACGCCCACGATCCACCAGGTCGTGGAGGAGGAGTCGGAGGACTTCTCCTCCCGGGCGTCGGCACTGTCCGCCGGGCCGGGGGACGCGGCCGCCTTCGGCGCCGGGCCCGTCGCGCCCAGTGCGGCCACGAGGTCCGTGCCGCCGAACTGTTTCGGGTCCGCGCCGGTCGCCCGCGCGGCGAAGATCAGCTGGGCATAGGCGGCGGGGCCGTTCTCCTTCGCCCACCGGGACGCATTCTGCTGCAGCCACTCGAGCGGCTGCGCCACCTGCCCGGGCAGGCCCTGCGCCGACAGGGCGACGACCGCGTCGGCGGTGTTGCCGAAGTCCGGCTTGGGGGCGGAGTCGTCCGCGCCCGGCATCGGCGGGGTGTCGAAGTGGCCCTTCTTCGCGAGCCCGTTCGCGAGGAACGCCGCGCCGTTGTGCGCCGCGCCCTCGAGCGTCGTCGCCTTCTCGCAGGCCGTGCCCTTCTCGTCCTTCTTCGCGCCGTCCCCGGTGGCCGCGAAGCCCTTGCCGTGCGAGGCGAGCACGACCGCCGCGGTGGAGTCGGCGACCATGCCGGGCGACTTGACCTGGTAGACGAACGCGCCGCCGTCCTTGACCCCGCACGGCTTCGCGAACGTCAGCAGCGCGTCGTAAGGGGACTTGCCGCCCTTGGAGCGGGCGTCGGCCGGCTTCTCGCCGGCCGCGGCGAGCGCGCCGATCACAACGGATGTGGAGTTGGCGTCACTGGCGCCGCCCGGGTTGTAGCCCCAGCCGCCGTCCTCGTTCTGCACGGACTTCAGCCAGCCGACGGTCTTCTTCACGACGGCGTCCTGCCCGCCGAGCGCGGCCAGCGCCTGGACGGCGGCGGCGCTCGCGTTGGTGTCCAGCGGCAACTTGGCGTCGCAGTCCTTCGTCGCGTCGGCGCGGTACGAGGGGAAGCCGCCGCTCGCGCACTGCTGCCCGGTGAGGAAGCCGACGGCCTCGTCAGCGGGTTCGACGCCGACGGTGTCCTGGGCGAGCAGCGCCAGCGACTGCCGCCAGACACCGTCGTACGTCGGGTCGCCCTTGCCGTACAGGCCGGCGGGCAGCTCGGCGGCCGGTGACGGGGACGGCGCCGCGAAGGCGGGCGCGGCGGACAGGCCGAGCACGGCGGACACGACGAGCGCGGCTGCGCCGCGGCGAAGGGTGGTCATGGCGGGCTGTGCCTCTCCTGCGGTAATCCCGGCGGGATCCGGGCACGGGCACGCTCAGGCACCTGGGCTCCGGCTCCGTATGCCTCGACGGTGCCGGTCACCGGCGGGCTGCCGGTGACACGAGCCGGTCACGACCGCGCACGGGGCATTCCGACTCACCGCACGACGGCGGCTCACGGTTGCGGGTCAGTGCCGGATTTGCACCGGCTTCCCCCCGTACGGGCAATGATGACGACGTCGCCACTCTACCGGCCGGTCACCGGCGGGCGGCGGGGCGCAGGTCACACCGCCACGTACCGGGCCGGGTCCCCGCCCGCGGCCACCTCGGCACGGCCGAGCTTCACCAGCCGCCGCAGATGGGCCTCGGCCTCGGAGACGGCGATGTTGCGCGAGCCGTACGGGATCCGGTCCCAGGGTCTGTTCCACTCCATCCGCTCGGCGACCTGCCAGGCCGTGAGTGGTTCCGCGAGCAGCGTCAGCAGTCCGGTCAGCCGCTGTTCGTGGTGGGCGAGCAGTTCCCGTACCCGGTCTCCGGCGCCGGTGAAGACGTGCTGGTGGGCGGGGAGGACCTCGGCGGGGGCGAGGCGGCCGACGCGTTCCAGGGAGTCGAGGTAGTCGCCGAGCGGGTCGGTGACGGCGGCGTCGTCGGGATCCTCGTAGAGGCCGATGTGGGGAGTGATCCCGGGCAGGAGGTGGTCGCCGGAGAAGAGGCGGCCGTTGCCGGGGCGGCCCGCCGGGTGGGCCTCCTCCAGGTGGAGGCAGACGTGGCCGGGGGTGTGGCCGGGCGTCCAGACGGCCCGCAGCCGACGGCCCGCGAGGTCGAGCAGCTCGCCGGGGACGATCTCCCGGTCGGGCAGCGCGGGGCGCAGACCGGGCAGGCCGCCACCGCCGCCGGAGGCGCGTGCGGCGCGCAGCGGGGCGATGTGCGCTTCGGGCGCCCCGGCGCGCTCGAGTTTGCCCGCGAGGTAGTCGAGCCACAGCCCCGGCTCCGCCTCACGGGTACGGCGCACGACCGTGGCGTCGGCGGCGTGCATCGCGATCCACGCCCCGGACTCCTCACGGACGCGGCCCGACAGGCCGTGGTGGTCCGGGTGGTGGTGGGTGACGACGACGCCGTGGATCTGCGCGGCCGACGTGCCGCAGGCCGCCAGTCCGGCCGTGAGGGTCTCCCAGGAGGTGGGGTCGTCCCAGCCGGTGTCGACGAGCACCGGCCCGCGGTCGGTGTCCAGGAGGTACACGAGGGTGTGTCCGAGCGGGTTGTCCGGGATCGGGACGCGCAGGGAGCGGACGCCACCGCCGTGGTCGGTCACGCGCGGAGCCGAGAGACCGTCCGGAGCCTCGTCTGTCGTCGACGGCATGCCCATTGCCCCCTGTAACTAGAACTGATATCAGTTCTGAAACTGTGTCAGATAGTGCGGCCCGGCGGGAGGCAGCAGTCATGACCGAGCTTGTGGAACACGGAGAACTGTTCATCGGCGGCGAGCTGACGGCCCCCCTCGGCACGGACGTCATCGAGGTGATCTCCCCGCACAGCGAGCAGGTCATCGGACGCGTGCCGCACGCCTCGCGCGCCGACGTGGACCGGGCGGTGGCCGCGGCACGCCGGGCCTTCGACGAAGGGCCCTGGCCCCGGACGACGCTCCACGAGCGCATCGAGGTCGTCGGGCGGATCAAGGACGCGATCGCGGTACGGCACGAGGAGATCGCCCGGTCCATCAGCGCGCAGAACGGGTCCCCGTACTCGTGGAGCGTCCTCGCGCAGGCGCTCGGCGCGATGATGGTGTGGGACTCCGCGATCGCCGTCGCCCGGGACTTCACCTACGAGGAGCAGCGCACCGGCGTCCTCGGCCCCATCCTGGTGCGGCGCGAGCCGGCCGGTGTCGTCGCGGCCGTCGTGCCGTGGAACGTCCCGCAGTTCACCGCCGCCGCCAAGCTCGGGCCCGCGCTGCTCGCCGGATGCACCGCGATCCTCAAGCCGTCGCCCGAGTCGCCCCTGGACGCCTACATCCTCGGCGAGATCGCGCGGGAGGCCGGCCTGCCGGAGGGGGTGCTGTCGATACTGCCCGCGGACCGCGAGACCAGCGAGTACCTGGTCGGGCATCCCGGCGTCGACAAGATCTCCTTCACCGGCTCGGTCGCGGCCGGCAAGAGGGTCATGGAGGTCGCCGCCCGGAATCTCACCCGGGTGACGCTGGAGCTCGGCGGCAAGTCGGCGGCCGTGATCCTTCCCGACGCCGACCTCGCCACCGCGGTCGCCGGCATCGTCCCGGCCGCCTGGATGAACAACGGCCAGGCCTGCGTGGCGCAGACCCGTATCCTCGCGCCACGCAGCCGCTACGACGAGATCGCGGAGGCCTTCGCCGCCGCGGCGTCCGCGCTTGTGGTCGGCGACCCCCTCGACGCGGCGACCCAGGTCGGTCCGCTCGTCGCCCGGCGCCAGCAGCAACGCTCCCTGGACTACATCGGCATCGGCCAGGAAGAGGGCGCCAAGGTCCTGTGCGGGGGCGGCCGCCCGGCCGGCCTCGAACGCGGCTGGTACGTCGAACCGACCCTCTTCGGCGGCGTCGACAACTCCATGCGCATCGCCCGCGAGGAGATCTTCGGCCCGGTGATCTGCCTGCTGCCCTACGGCGACGAGGCCGAGGCCGCCGCGATCGCGAACGATTCCGACTACGGCCTCAGCGGCAGCGTCTGGACCGCCGACGTCGAGCACGGCATCGACTTCGCACGCCGCGTGCGGACGGGCACGTACAACGTCAACACCTTCAGCCTCGACATGCTCGGCCCGTTCGGCGGCTACAAGAACAGCGGCGTGGGCCGCGAGTTCGGCCCCGAGGGGTACGGCGCGTACTTCGAGCACAAGATGATCCACCTGCCCACCGGATACGGGAGCGCCTGATGGGAGACCGCTGGCACATCGAAGTGGACCGCAGCGTGTGCATCGGCTCCGGCATGTGCGTGGGTCAGGCACCGACCGCCTTCGAGCTCGACTCCGCCCGCCAGTCGCACGCCCGCGCGGACGTGGCCGACGCAGGCGAGCAGCTCCTCGCGGCGGCGGAGAACTGCCCGGTCGAGGCGATCACGCTGACTCTGGCGGACAGCGGCGAACCGGTTTTCCCACCAGAGGATTAGCTGTCGCGAATGCCGCACGCAACTCCCGTGCAAGACTGCTCCCTTGACCGCGCGGGCGACGGGCCCGCGCGCACGCGGGATTGGGAAATCTGTGCGCAAGGCGAGTTGGGCGGCTGCGGCTGCCGGTGTGGTGCTGCTGGTGGCCGGCTGCGGCGGCGAGGGCGGCTCGGACGAGGGCAAGGGCGGCTCGGACGGATCGTCCTCCGCCGCGCCCGCGGAGGCCGGCGGCAGCCTGGACGCCGCGACCGTCACCAAGGAGATCGAGGACGCGGCAACGGCGGCCGGCTTCACCGAGAAGCCGGACGACGACGACATCCCGCCGGCCCTCAAGGACTGCATGATCTCCTGGCAGCCGGACGCGGAGAAGGCCGCCGACTCCAAGAAGTCCTACGACGACACGGTCGCCACCCTCACCAAGGGCGGCTGGAAGGAGTCACAGGACTTCGAACAGCAGGGCTCGACCATCAAGTCGCTGGACAAGAACGGCTGGACGCTGAAGGCGAGCCACCAGGGCCAGAAGGACACCTTCGTGCTGGTCCAGTTCATCGCGACCGACAACGGTCCCGCGTGCGAGAAGCTCTTCCGCGAGGACCTCGAGAAGAACAAGGATTCCTAGGGTCTTTCGTTCGGATCCCGCTCGCGCCCTCAGGTCCGTGGCCGGCCGCGCCGCTTCTGCTGTGCGGCCGGAGCCTGTGGGGCCTGTGGGGCCTGTGGGGCCGTCAGGTCGATCAGACGGCAGACCGTCTCGATGTCGATCTTCACCTGCGCGATCGACGCCCGCCCCGACAGCCAGGTGATCAGCGCCGAGTGCCAGGTGTGCTCGATGACCCGGACCGCGGAGAGCTGCTCGGGGGTCGGGTTCTCGAGCCCCATCGCGTCCAGGATGATCGCCGTCGTCTGCCGCGAGACGGTGTCCACTTCGGGGCTGACGCTGCGGTCCGCGAAGGTCAGCGCCCGCACCATCGCGTCCGCCAGATGCGGTTCGCGCTGCAGCGCACGGAACGCCCGCATCAGTGTCTCCGCCACCCGCTCCGCCGCGCTGTCCCCGCCCGGCGGGCGTTTACGCAGCGTCTGGTGCATGTGCTGGAGCTGGTCCTGCATGGTCGCCACCAGCAGATGGATCTTGGAGGGGAAGTAGCGGTACAGCGTGCCGAGCGCGACGCTCGAGGATTCGGCGACCTCGCGCATCTGCACCGCGTCGAAACCGCCCCGGCTCGCCAGCTGCGCGCTCGCGTGAAGGATGCGGCGGCGGCGCGCCTCCTGCCGCTCGGTGAGAGGCGGCGACGCGGGGCCCGCCACTGCCGCCGACCTGCCTTCCGCTGTCATCAGTCCCGTTGTCCGTCCTTCACGTGCCCGCCGTGGCGGGAATCACCTGATCCGCCGGTCACAGTTGCGCTACCGCCCGGTAGATTCGAAGCTCCTTGAACGATCAAGTCTGAAACTTGTTCTAGATTAGCGCGACCGATTACGCTCCGCCGAAACGCAGTGAGAAGGGGGCCCCGGGTGACCGCAGAGGCCATAGAGGCCGGCCCCCGTGCGGGCACGTCCGGCATGACCGCCGACGGCGGTGACGCACCGCTGCGGATCGCTCTCCTCACGTACAAAGGGAACCCGTTCTGCGGCGGTCAGGGCGTTTACGTACGGCACCTGTCCCGTGAGCTCGCCCGCCTCGGCCACCGCGTAGAGGTGATCGGCGCGCAGCCCTACCCCGTCCTCGACGAGGGCGTGCCGCTCACCGAGCTGGCCAGCCTCGACCTGTACCGCAGCCCCGACCCTTTCCGTACGCCGGGGCGTGACGAGTACCGCGACTGGATAGACGCCGTCGAGGTCGCCACCATGTGGACCGGCGGCTTCCCCGAGCCGCTCACCTTCTCCCTGCGCGCCCGCCGCCACCTGCTGGCCCGCCGCGGTGAGTTCGATGTCGTCCACGACAACCAGACCCTCGGCTACGGGCTCCTCGGCGACCTCGGCGCTCCCCTCGTCACCACCATCCACCACCCGATCACCGTCGACCGGCAGCTGGACCTCGACGCCGCCGGCGACTGGAAGCGCCGGGCCTCCGTGCGCCGGTGGTACGGCTTCACCCGCATGCAGAAGCGGGTCGCCCGCCGGCTGCCGTCCGTGCTCACCGTGTCCGGCTCCTCGCAGCAGGAGATCGTCGACCACCTCGGCGTACGGCGCGAGCGCGTCCACGTCGTCCACATCGGCGCGGACACCGACCTGTTCTCGCCGGATCCGGCGGTCGCCGAGGTCCCCGGCCGGATCGTCACCACCTCCAGCGCCGACGTCCCGCTCAAGGGCCTCGTTTACCTCGTGGAAGCGCTAGCCAAACTGCGCACCGAGAACCCGGACGCCCACCTCGTCGTCGTCGGCAAGCGCGCGGAGGACGGCCCCGTGGCCCAGCTCATCGAGCGGTACGGGCTCAAGGACGCGGTCCGGTTCGTGAAGGGCATCACCGACTCCGAACTCGTCGACCTCGTGCGCAGCGCCGAGATCGCCTGCGTGCCCTCCCTGTACGAGGGGTTCTCGCTGCCCGCCGCCGAGGCCATGGCCACCGGCACGCCGCTGGTCGCCACCACCGGCGGCGCGATCCCCGAGGTCGCGGGCCCGGACGGCGAGACCTGTCTCGCCGTACCTCCCGGCGACGCGGAGGCCCTCGCCGCCGCCCTGCGCCGGCTCCTCGGCGACCCGGACCTGCGGGCCAGGCTGGGGGCCGCGGGCCGGGCGCGGGTGCTGGCGCGCTTCACCTGGAAGCAGGCCGCGATCGGCACGGCCGAGCGCTACCGCGAGGCGATCGCCGCGGCTACCGCCGCCCCCGTACGCACCCACTGACCCCCAACGCACAGCCCCCAGGAAGGCAGACCCCCGTGCTGACCGTCGACTTCTCCCGCTTTCCGCTCGCCCCGGGCGATCGTGTGCTCGATCTGGGCTGTGGCGCAGGCCGGCACGCCTTCGAGTGCTACCGGCGCGGCGCGCAGGTCGTGGCCCTGGATCAGAACGGCGAGGAGATCCGCGAGGTCGCCAAGTGGTTCGCCGCCATGAAGGAGGCGGGCGAGGCCCCCGAGGGCGCGTCGGCCACCGCGATGGAGGGCGACGCGCTCAATCTGCCCTTCCCCGACGAGTCGTTCGACGTCGTCATCATCTCCGAGGTGATGGAGCACATCCCCGACGACAAGGGCGTGCTCGCGGAGATGGTCCGCGTCCTCAAGCCCGGCGGCCGTATCGCCGTCACCGTGCCGCGCTACGGCCCCGAGAAGATCTGCTGGGCGCTCAGCGACGCCTACCACGAGGTCGAGGGCGGCCACATCCGCATCTACCGGGCCGACGAACTGCTCGCCAAGATGAAGCAGGCGGGCCTCAAGCCGTACGGCACCCACCACGCGCACGCCCTGCACTCGCCGTACTGGTGGCTCAAGTGTGCCTTCGGCGTGGACAACGACAAGGCGCTGCCGGTGAAGGCGTACCACAAGCTCCTCGTCTGGGACATCATGAAGAAGCCGCTGGCCACACGGGTCACGGAACGGGCGCTGAACCCGCTCATCGGCAAGAGCTTCGTGGCCTACGCGACCAAGCCGCACCTGCCCAAGGTCGTCCAGGCGTGACGACTCCCGGACGCACAGAACACCTTGTCCTGCCCGGGGTCCTGAGCGCCGAGGAGGCCGGGGAGACCGTCGCGGGCATCCTCGCCGCGCAGCGCCCCGACGGCGCGATCCCGTGGTTCCGGGGCCACCACCTCGACCCGTGGGACCACACCGAGGCAGCGATGGCGCTCGACGCGGCGGGTGAGCACGAGGCGGCGGCACGCGCGTACGAGTGGCTGGCCGCCCACCAGAACGGCGACGGCTCCTGGTACGCCGCCTACCACGACGGCGACGCGGATGACGTGACCGACCGTGGCCGCGAGACCAACTTCTGCGCCTACATCGCAGTCGGCGTCTGGCACCACCATCTCGCCACCGGCGACGAGGTCTTCCTCGAGCGGATGTGGCCGGTCGTGTACGCCGCGATCGAGTTCGTACTGGGGCTGCAACAGCCCGGCGGCCAGATCGGCTGGAAGCGCGAGACGGACGGGACAGCGGTGAACGACGCGCTGCTGACGGGCAGTTCGTCGATCCACCACGCGCTGCGCTGCGCGCTCGCCATCGCCGAGCAACGCGAGGAGCCCCAGCCCGACTGGGAACTCGCGGCCGGTGCACTGGCCCACGCCATCCGCGCTCACCCCGAGCGTTTCCTCGACAAGGACCGCTACTCCATGGACTGGTACTACCCGGTCCTGGGCGGCGCCGTGACCGGCGTCGAGGCCAAGGCCCGTATCGAGTCCCGCTGGGAGGACTTCGTGGTGCCGGGCCTGGGCGTGCGGTGCGTGCTGCCGAACCCGTGGGTGACGGGCGGCGAGAGCTGCGAACTGGCGCTCGCCCTCTGGGCCATGGGCGAGTCCGACCGGGCGCTGGAGATCCTCCAGTCCATCCAGCACCTTCGCGCGGAGGGCGGCCTGTACTGGACGGGCTACGTCTTCGAGGGCGAGCGCGCGGTGTGGCCGGAGGAACTGACGACGTGGACGGCGGGATCGCTGCTGCTGGCGGTGGCGGCCCTGGGGGGCGACGAGGCGACGACGGCGGTGTTCGGGGGCGAGCGCCTGCCGAAGGGGCTGGCACCGGACTGCTGCGGGGTGGAGTGAGGGGGAGTGGGATCGCGCCCTGCGGGGTTGTTCCCCTACCCTCTACCCTCCCCTGCGGCCTGACGGCCATGGGGCACCCCCACTTCCCGCTGTACCGCTGGGCGGCTCCGCCGCATGGCGGGCAAGCCCCGGCCCCGGGCACCGCGCTCCGCGCGGTGTCCGCAGGCTCCCCCTACGGCCTGCGGCCGTGGGCGGAAGTACCTCCCACACCGCCAGGCGTAGGGCGGTGCCCCAGACGCGCTGAACTGCCGCTCCGAGGCATCCAGCCCCACGGGCGGACCGCCTCAAGCCCCGTCCTCCAGGACGGAATTCGGGACGGCGCCCCCGACGAGCGTGCCCGGCTCCGCCGGCCGGGGGCACGTTCAAGCCTCGTCGGCGCCCCCGGCGCGGGGGTTCGGGGCGGTGCCCCGTTACGTGACGGGCAGGTTCCCGCCCGGCCAGCGACCGGGGGCACATTCACAACTCGTCGGCGCCCGCCGCGCGGGATTGGGAGCGGCGCCCCGACCGGAGGGCCAACTCCGGCCCGCTGGGGGACTCCCCCTATGCCTGGCGGCGTAGGAAGCCCCCACCCGCGGCCGCAGGCTGTAGGGGAGTCAGGGGTGCGGGTTCGGGCGGCGCCCCGACGAGATGGGCAGGTTCCGGCCTCGCCGGAGGCCCCGGCGCCGGGCGCCCGGGATGCGCCGCGCTGCGCGCGGGCTAGCGGCGGCGCAGCGCGCCCGCCGCCGCGTGGCCCACGAAGAGGTACACGATCGCCGCCAGGCCGTAGCCCGCGACCACCCGCGCCCATTCCTTGTCGAAGGTGAACAGGTCGTGTGACCAGCCGGCCAGCCACCGTGCGGTCTCGCGGACGAATTCCACGAGGTCGTTCGCACGGTTGGCGTCCAGCAGGTACATGAGGATCCACAGGCCGATGACGAAGGCCATGACGTCCGCGATGACGGCGACGATTCTCGCCGCGGTAGTGGTGTTGGTGCTCGCGCGTGTTGTCATGCTCAGCGTCTTGCCGCTTGTGCGCGTGTGAAACCCGTTCGGGCGAACACCGATGGCCGCCCCGCCGAGCCGGAGAGAGGGTCGAAGGCGTCTGTCCGCCTGCTCCGAGCGCCCTTGGAGGCCGCCGTGACCGCCGCCGCCCACACGACACCGACCGGTCCGATACGCCGCGCCCTCCTCGCGCTGCTCCTGTGCTGCGCTTTCCTCGGCTCCGTCGTGGCGTGCGGCGGGGGTGGCGAGGAGGCGGGCAGCGCCCAGGCGACGCCGTCCGGTACGTCCTCCGCCGAGAAGCAGAAGTTCGCCAAGACCCGCTTCGTCGCCAACGCCGGTCTCGCCGCAGGGGCGACGTACCAGTGGATCGTGAAGCCGTACCGTGAGGGCAAGTTCAAAGAGGGCGCCCAGGGTCGGAAATCCGCGCTCGTCAAGGCAGGCTTGGCGGGGGCGTTCACGTACAACCGGCTCAAGGCCGCCGTGAAGAACGCCAAGGGCGACCCGCTGCTGTCGAAGGCGGTCGCCCCGCTCGACGAGGGCATCGAGAAGCTCAAGGTCATGGCGACCAAGCTGCGCGACGGCAACGTCAGCGACAAGGACGTCAGCAGTTTCGAGTCGGTCATCACCGACGTGAAGGACGCGGGGAAGGGCGCGGGCGCGCCGGTCACGGACCAGGTCCCCTCGGTGTCCCAACTGGGCGGGTAGGCTCACGCGTTCAGCTCGGCCAGCACCCGCAGCGTATGCGGGTCCGGCGCCGTGACCAGCAGGTCCGTGACCGGGCCCGACCGCCACAGGGCCAGCCGTTCCGCGATCCGTTCGCGCGGGCCCACGAGCGAGATCTCGTCCGCGAAGTCGTCCGGCACGGCGAGCACTGCCTCCTCCCGCCGCCCTGTCAGGAAGAGTTCCTGGATCCGGCGGGCCTCGTCCGCGAAACCCATCCGGGCCATGAGGTCGGCGTGGAAGTTGCGCGCCGCGTGCCCCATGCCGCCGATGTAGAAGCCGAGCATCGCCTTCACCGGCAGCAGCCCTTCCGCGATGTCGTCGCAGACCCGGGCGCGGGCCATCGGCGCGACCATGAAACCTTCCGGCGCGTCCGCCAACGACGTCTGGTGGACGTCGGTGCGCATCGGCGACCAGTACAGGGGGAGCCAGCCGTCGGCGATACGGGTCGTCTGCGCGATGTTCTTCGGCCCCTCCGCGCCCAGCAGGACGGGCAGGTCCGCGCGCAGGGGATGC
The DNA here is from genome assembly GCF_040613325.1 of Streptomyces sp. NPDC006283. Taxonomy (NCBI): domain Bacteria; kingdom Bacillati; phylum Actinomycetota; class Actinomycetes; order Kitasatosporales; family Streptomycetaceae; genus Streptomyces; species Streptomyces sp. NPDC006283. The sequence goes on from NZ_JBEXRZ010000006.1 coordinate 32,342, forward strand.
GTGATCGCCTTGAGCGGCTTCCCGGTGCCCGTTCCGTCGTCACCCCCGTACGGGTGCGCATGGAAGCGGCCCGCGAGCTCCACGGGCCCCTTGCGCGCCAGGACCTGGCGGATCACGTCGACGTACTCGCGCGTCGCGGTGAGCGGGCTCCTCGGGAAGGGGCGGCCGTACCAGCCCTCCACCACCTGCGGCCCCGACAGGCCGAGCCCCAGCATCATCCGGCCGCCCGAGAGATGGTCCAGGGTCAGCGCGTGCATCGCCGTCGCGGTCGGCGTGCGCGCCGCCATCTGCGCCACGGCCGTGCCGAGCCGGATGCGGGACGTGTGCGCCGCGATCCAGGCGAGTGGTGTGAAGGCGTCCGACCCCCACGCCTCCGCCGTCCACACCGAGTCGTAGCCGAGTCGCTCCGCCTCGCGGGCCAGTTCGAGATGGCGGGGGTCGGGGCCGCGGCCCCAGTAGCCGAGGGCGAGTCCGAGTCGCATGCCGACCATCCTTCCCGAGCACCGTTTCTGACGGGGTGTCAGAGCGCTGACGGGGCGTCAGGGTACGGCAACGGCCCCCCGCCCGGAAGGGCGAGGGGCCGTGCGGTGTACGAGGGGGATCAGCCGCGCTGGATGCCCGACGTGTCCTGCAGGACGCCACGACGGCCGTCCTGTGTCTGGGCCACCAGGCCCGGGCCGCGCTGCTCCACAGCGAGGTACCACGTGCCGGGCGCCAGCTCGGCGATCGGCGTCGGCGAACCGTCCTCGCCGTACAGCGGGCGAGCCACCGGAACGGCGAACCAGAACGGCGTGAAGTCCGACGGCGCGCCGCTCTGGGCGGCGTCGGCCGGGGCGGCCGCGGCAGGCTGGCCGGCCTGCGGCTGCGCCTGCTGCGCGCCGTAGGGCTGCGCCTGACCGGGCTGGCCACCGTACGACGGCTGACCGGCGCCGGCGCCCGGGTAGCCGTAGCCACCCTGTGGCTGCGGCTGCATGCCGTACGGCTGCTGGGCCGCGGCCGGACTCGGCGCGCCGACCAGCGGGGCCTTCAGTGCCGGGACCAGCGGCGTGGCGATCGCGCCGCCCGCGAGGGCGATCGTGGCGAGCAGGCCCAGGATGGCGCCGGCGCCCGCGCTGTTCATGTCGATGATCGTCCAGAACATCGCCCACAGCGCGAAGATGGTGAGGGCCACACCGAACTGGCCCAGGTCCAGACCGGCCACCTTGCGGCCCGGCATGCTGCGGCTGAGGATCAGCAGCGCAGCGCCGATGATCCCGCCGATGTAGATGGACATCACTGTGGAGAGCGAGTCCCAGGCGTTCATCGCGTCGCAGTCGACGCCGCTCGGGCAGTCGACGCTCACGAAGCTGAGGAACGAGGCGATGAACAGCACCACCGCTGCTCCGATCACCACGCCGTCGCCTCGAGTGAGGGAGCGGATGTTCACGTAAAAGTCCTTCGTCGTCGTCTCATCATCGGGGCGGTCTTCGCTGCCGCCTTGTTCGGCGGTGTGCACTGACGCGGAGCTCGGGGGTGACTCCCCATCGTAGAGGTGAATCTATCGTCTGCCGGTTCCGGGCGTCTGCCCGGTATCGCACTCACCGCTGGAGGTAGCTGCTGATCCCGTCGGCCATTCCCTGCGCCGCCTTCTGCCGCCAGCTCGCGCTGGTGAGCAGAGCGACATCCTCAGGATCGCGCATGTTGCCGCATTCGATGAAGACCTTCGGCACGGTCGAGAGGTTGAGTCCGCCGAGATCCTTGCGCACGTCGAGGCCGGTGCCGCCGCCCACGTAGTTGGACGGTGAGCTTCCGGTCGCCCGCAGGAACTTGCCGGCGATCCGCTCACCGAGGTCGCGTGAGGGGCCCACGATTTTCGAGGTGTCGGCGGCGCCCGCGTTGACCCGATCGGGGAGGATCACGTGGAATCCGCGGTTGCCGACCGCCGACCCGTCGGCGTGGATCGAGACGACCGCGTCGGCCTTCGCTTCGTTGCCGAATCGTGCCCGTTCGTCGACGCACGGGCCGAACGGCCGGTCGTCGTCCTGGGTCAATTCGACCTTGGCGCCCTGCTTTTCGAGCAGAGTGCGGAGACGACGTGAAACATCCAAGGTGAAATCGGCTTCGCGGTAACCGGCGTTGGTGGCGGTACCTGTCGTGTCGCATTCCTTGCGGTTGGTTCCGATGTCCACCTGCTTGTTGATCTCGCGGGTGTGCGAGAAGTTCCCCGGGTTGTGCCCCGGGTCCACGACGACGACCTTCCCGGCGAGCGGCAGATCCCGCTTCGCGGGCGACGTCGACGGCGCGGGCGAGGAGGTGGGGGGTGCGAGGGTCTCGGACCGGGTCGGGGCGGGCGTCGGGGACGCGGAGTCGCCCGGCTTGCCCGCGCTGGTGGCGGACCCCGCCGGGGCGTCGCCCCCGGGTCCGTCGTCGGCCCGCTGGACCAGCCACCCGCCCAGCCCGCCCGCCACCAGCGCGGCGGCCGCCACTACGGCGACGACACCGCGCCGGGAACGGCGTGGCCGGGGATCGTGGTGCTGGTTCTCGTCGTACGACACGGTCGCGATGCTAGCGGTCGGCCGGCCAGGTGCTCAGATGCCCGCGCCCGTGCGTCGCAGGACACGCAGCGAGTCCGTGACGGAAATCTCGCTGAACGCCCCCGACGCGAGCGCGCGCAGATAGACGCGGTAGGGGGCCTGGCCCGTCCACTCGTCCACCGGGTCGGGGAAGACGTCGTGGATGACGAGCAGCCCGCCCACGGCCACATGCGGGGCCCAGCCCTCGTAGTCGTTGCTCGCGTGCTCGTCGGTGTGGCCGCCGTCGACGAAGACCAGCCCGACCTCCCCGCCCCACACCTTCGCCACCTGAGGCGAACGCCCGACGACGGCGATCACGTGGTCCTCCAGGCCGGCCTTGTGCAGGGTGCGCCGGAAGGTGGGCAGCGTGTCCATCAGGCCGACCTCGGGGTCCACGACCGTCGGGTCGTGGTACTCCCACCCCGGCTGCTGCTCCTCGCTGCCCCGATGGTGGTCGACGGTCACGACGACGGTGCCGGCCGCGCGGGCCGCGTCCGCCAGCAGGATCGTCGAGCGCCCGCAGTACGTACCCACCTCGAGCAGCGGCAGCCCGAGCGCACCCGCCTCGATCGCGGCCGCGTGGAGGGCGAGGCCCTCGTTCACGGGCATGAAGCCCTTGGCGGCCTCGAAGGCGGCGAGGGTCTCCGGCTTGGGGGTGGGGGCGGCGGTCATCGGAACCTCCCGATAAAGGGGCGTACGGAGGCGGACAGGGGGTGCAGGGATGGGGAGGCCATCGTGCCCTACGCGCCGGTAGCTCCTGCGCGGGCGGGCGGGTTCCGTGGTTCACGTCACCCTGGTGTGCAGTGGCCCGAGCAGGGCCCGCCGGGCGACATCATCTTCTTCACCGGGTCACTGATCGGCCAGATCGAGACGGTGAAGAAGGTCCCGACGCGGGACTTCAGCGAGCGTCTGGACGCGGCACTGGGCGGACGGCATGTTCCCCCGGCTGATGGGGCCGGCGCTCCGCAGCCGGCTGCCGCACTGGTGACGGGCGTACGCGGAGATGGAGGCCAAGGCGGCGTACATCTCCACGTATCAGACGCAGTTGGTGTACGGGCTGCTGCGGTCCAGGGTCACATGACGGCCAATACGAGCGCTGTGGGGGAGGTTGCACTCCGTTACGATCACTCGCAGGCCGCCGCGCTCTCCGTAGGACGATGCGGCGGCGCTGATCGCCCGCGTGACGGAGGAACGGTATGGACACCGGACACAGCCTGACGGGCGCACGTCGGCGCAAGTCCTCGTACAGCGGCGACACCGGCGGTGACTGCGTCGAGGTCGCAGAGCTCGCCGCCCACGACTCCGAGCGGCCCGCCGGGTACTTCGTCTCCACCACGTCCGCCGCCTTCGGGGCGTTCGTCGCCGCGGCCGGAGCCGGGCGCCCTTGATACGCCCTTCCCTCGAGGACCGTGAGGCCGGCCCGGACCGTCGGGAGCCGCTGCGCCGCTTCCTTCGCCACCGGACCGCTCGTGCCGCGGTCGCCGCCGGCCTCGTCGGCGCGCTGCTCGGGGCGGGCCTCGTGGCATGGAGTACGGACGCGCTGCCGTCGGCGAGGCCCGCCCCGTGCTGGGACTCCCTCAGTGACTCCGCGGTCTCGGGGCTGTTCGGTGACCGCCGTCTCGAGGTCGACGAGCAGGCGCTGCGGCGCGATCCGGGCGCCGCCTCGCTCTCGTACGGGCAGTGCAGGATCACCAGCTTCAAAGGCGAGGAGGCTCGTCGGCAGGCGATCGTGCGTGTGCACACCCTGGACGGCCTGTACGGCACCGACGGTCGCCGCTGGCCCGCCGAGTTCCTGTCCAGCCGGATGGTCGCCCTCGGCGACGGGCTGCCCGGCATGGTCACCCCTTCGCGCGCATGGCTTGCCCTTCCGCGGAGCTGCACCGGGAAGCCGGGCGAGAACTCCGGCTCCACGGTCGTCGACGTGACGCTGGGGGAGCGGGATCTGGACATGTCCGCCCAGTACGACGAGGGGGACCGTGACGCCATGGCCCGCGTGGTCGTCGATGCGGCCAACGGCGTCATCCGGGAGATGGGCTGCAGTGGCAGATACCGCGTGCCGGCCGAACTGCCGGCCGTTCCCGACTGGCGTGACGTGCAGGTGGGCGCCTTCTGCGGGGTGAAGGGCCTCGAACTGCCGACCGCGTACCGGGACACGCTGCGGGTGGAACGTGCCGGCGGCGACGGCGGGTCGGCCCGGGTCTGCGAAACCGGACGGTCGGCGGCGAGGGTGAGGCTGCTGAGCGTCGTCGACCCGGGGGTGAACGGGATCTTCTCCTGGGAGACGACCAGGGGTGGCCCCCGCATCAGGGGAACCAGGGGCGACGGGACGCTCAACCCGACCCGTGGGGTGTACCGGCTCCGGTGCGGGACTGAGCGCGTCGTCTTCGTGGTGGAAGACCTCAACCCGCACAGCCGGCAGGCGAATCTCGTCCGCGATCTGCTGCCCCGGTACGTGCGGGCGGAGACCGAGCGGATCGGCTGCGGTCGGGAGGAGGTGAGTACCACGCCCCTCCGATGAGCCCGCGTGCTCTTGACCTTCCGTCAGGTTAGAACGTGTTCTACTCTGGTGCGCCCGTTCTCGGCCTGTCCGTTGAGACAAGGAGCGCTCGGATGAAGACGTACATTGTCGGCGTCGGCACCACCAAGTTCGAGAAGCCCGAGACCCGTGACTGGCAGTACTGGGACATGGCGCGCGAGGCCGGCTCCGGTGCGCTCGCCGACGCGGGGGTCCCGTACGAGCAGGTGCAGCAGGTGGCCGTCGGTTACTGCTTCCAGGTTTCCACCGCCGGACAGCGGGCCGCATACGAGCTCGGCCTCACCGGTGTTCCCGTCTACAACGTCAACAACAACTGCGCGACCGGTTCGACGGCCCTGATGCTGGCCCGGCAGTTCGTCCAGGGCGGCATGAGCGACTGCGTACTGGCGCTGGGTTTCGAGAAGATGAGCCGCGGCGCCCTGGGAAGCGGGGCCGGGCAAGGCGACTTCGCGACCTCGCCCGTCGCCCGCCACTACGGGATCATGGCCGCCCGCCACGGCTTCGAGGCCGCCCCGCCCACCGCGCAGATCTTCGGCAACGCCGCCCGCGAGCACATGGAGCGCCACGGTACGACCGAGGCACAGCTGGCCGCCGTCGCGGCCAAGAACCACCGGCACTCGGCGAACAACCCGGACGCCCAGTTCCAGGACGTGTACTCCGTCGAAGAGATCCTCGCCGCCCGCCCGATCCACCACCCGCTGACCAAGCTCCAGTGCTCGCCCACCTCCGACGGCGCCGCTGCCGCGGTCGTCGTCTCGGAACGCTTCGTCGTGCAACACGGTCTCCACGACCGGGCGGTCGAGATCGTCGCCCAGGCCATGACCACCGACACCGACGAGTCCTTCGCCTCCGGCTCGTGCATCGACGCGGTCGGCAGGCCGATGTCCCGCGCCGCGGCACGGGCGGTCTACGAGACCTCCGGGCTCGGCATCGAGGACGTGGACGTCGTCGAACTGCACGACTGCTTCTCCGTCAACGAGCTGCTGACCTACGAGGCGCTCGGCATGTGCGAGGACGGCGGGTCCGGCAAGCTCGTCGAGAGCGGCGCCACCACCTACGGCGGCCGGTGGGTGGTCAACCCGTCCGGCGGCCTGATCTCCAAGGGGCACCCGCTCGGCGCGACCGGCCTGGCCCAGGCCGCCGAACTGGTCCGCCAACTGCGCGACGAGGCAGGCCCCCGCCAGGTCCCGGACGCCCGGGTCGGCCTCGCACACAACATCGGCCTGGGCGGCGCGGCGGTGGTGACGCTGCTGCGGCGCTGAACGCGCCCCTATTCCGTACCGAACCACGCCTCGGCGAGCTCCTGGAGCGTGCCCGCCTCCGGAACGGGCCGCTCCCGCATGTACCAGGGCAGGTTGCTGTACACGTGCAGCAGCGTGTACGCCATCAGCACAGCCGGGTCGAAGGGGCGGCCGTACGCCTTGAGGAGCCGGCCCAGCAGACCCGGCTCGCCGCGGGTGACGAACAGGCCGACGGCGACGAAGTCGTACGCCGGGTCGCCGATCATCGCGGGCTCGAAGTCGAGCAGGCCGGTGAGCCGCCGGCTGCCGGGATCGACGACGAGGTGCTGGCGCATGAACTCCGTGTGCAGCAGCACGCGTTCGCTGCCGGTCGGCAGGGCCACGGAGTCGAGGAAGCCCGGGATCTGCTCCAGCCAGGCCTCCGGCAGGCCTCGTTCCCGCTGCTGCTCGACCGCGCCCGCGCGCTGCCGCGCCACGAACGCGTCCCAGTCCCCGGGCCCGAGGGCGTCGGCGAGCGGCCCGTGGTCCAGTGCGTGCAGTGCGGCGAGCGCCTCACCCGCCTCCGTCACGATCTGCTCCCGGTCGGCCTGCGGGATCCTTTCCCAGGCGACGGCCAGATCCTCGCCCCGGAGGCGGGACATGAGGACGTACTGCCACCCGTTCTCGTACGGGCCGAAGCTGTGCACCTGCGGCGTGGGGATCGGCAGCCGCCCCTCGAGATGGCTCAGCACCCGGCCCTCGGCGATGCCGTCGGCGGCGGCGGCGCCGGGGAAGAGCTTGAGGACGTGCTCGTCACCGACGGCGTAGACGGGCTGAGAGCCCGCCGAGTACCGGGTCATTGGTGCCCCGGTGAGCCCGAGCCGTGCGCAGAGGTCCTCCGCGCCGGGGCGCATCACGCTCTCGTCGGGTACGACTTCGTCCCACTGTTCGTCTGTTTCCACCACGGGCAGCATGATCCGGACCGTATGACGGCAACTGTGCGGCGGACAAAGCATTTTGCGTGATCAACACCTCCAGCGCCATGAGGCGGGCTGGGCCCGGCGACCCTGTCGACGGTCGCGCCTCCCGCTCCGGCGGCGCCACTGACCCGCGGCCCCTTGCCTCCGCCGGAGAGAGGTCAAGGTATCGCAAAGCGTCAGGCATCCGGGCATCGGGGGACGGTGGGGCAAAGATACCCTGTGCCTGATTTTATGCGCTCTTCACGCGACACTTTCTGATCGAACTCTGCGTCTCGAACTCTGCACCTCGAACTCTGCGTCTCGAATTGCTCTGCCCGGCGGCAGTACGTCAACCGCGAACAAACTCGATTGGGGTCACCCGTGCCGGACATGAATATGACGTTGGCCGTGGGGGGATTGATCGTCGGAGTGGTCGGCGTGGTCCTCACGATCGTCTATGCGCGCAAAGCGGAGCGTCTGAACAGCATTCGGAAGCGCCTCGACTGGGCCGATCTGCAGGCAGCCGCCTCCGACCTGTCACAGAAGATCAGGGCGGACTTCAACCCCGTAGCAGTGGTCACACCGGGCCTGACCGGGGCCACCTTCGCCAATCTGCTGGTGACCGACTTCCCGGGCCAGCCCCCTGTGTACGTCGGAATAAGGACCTGGAAAGCGGCGGACCACTCGTCCGGACTCAGTTCCGAGTCGATTCGGATCGAGACCAAGAAGTGGATAGTGGAGATACCCGCGAGCGTGACGGCCCTCATCGAGAGCCAGGGCGACATACTCATCGTCGACGACTTCGCCATGTCGGGGGACTTCCTCGAGATGCTGCGGTCCGAGATGGTGGCGGCCGGATTCGGTCCGGAGCGCATTCACTCGTGCTCGCTCGCGGTCACGAAGGTCGCCATCAAGAACCACAAGTCACCCGACTACTACTGGTGGATCGCCGACGACGACGAGTTCTACTTCCCCTGGGGGAAGGCTCGGTGACCAAGGCATCGGAGTTCTCCTCGATCTGCGGAGAAGTGGTCACGACGGTCGAGCACGAGGCTTCCCGGGTCCCGGACTACAGCGCAGATTTCAAGAACCCCTCGCAGGTGCAGACCAAGACGTCCATCGGCGATGTGATCACTCAACTCGACCGCACGATAGAGCGCGAACTGATCCAGAAGCTGACGGCCATCATTCCCGGATCCCGCGTGATCGGCGAAGAGTCGGGGCAGCACGGCGAGGGATTCCTCAACTGGATCGTCGACCCGATCGACGGATCGACGAATGTGCTGCACGGAATGCCGCACGCAGCTGTCTCGGTGGCGCTGTGCGAAGGATCGATCCCCCGGGTCGGAGTGGTGCACAATCCGTTCACGGGCATGAGCTACTACGCGGTGGCGGGCGAAGGGGCGTTCTCCCACCGTCGACAGGCTCCTCCGGGCAGGGAGGCGGACGAACGGATCGAGGTGTCGCCGAACAGGCGGCTGTCGCACTCCCTGCTCGGGTTCGGACTCCCCTACGACCGCAGCAAGGCGCCAAGGATCTTCCACGTCGCGGAACGGGCATTCGGCCAGTGCCAGGACCTGCGGCGACGCGGCAGCGCTGCGCTCGACCTCGTCTCCGTGGCGACCGGCGAGCTCGACGGCTACTTCGAACTGGATCTCCGGGTCTGGGACGTCGCCGCTGCCGGGCTCATCCTGCAGGAAGCCGGCGGCTCGATCTCGTCCTGGGACGGAAAGAGTCTCCGGTGGGAATCTCCGGAAAAGAAGCTGGACGTGCTGGCGACGAACGGTGCGATCCACGGAGCCCTGCAAGGAATCCTGCTCGAATGTCCCTAGGTAGAATTCATTCCGAACCGGGGGAAGCATGGCGCCGGCGCGCATCAGTATCGTGATACCGAGCTCGTTCCGAACGGAAATGCTTCGAAGGTCCGTCAGATCGGTACTCGACCAAACCATGCCCGACCTGGAACTCGTCGTGGTGAACAACGGGAGAGCCGCCGACGTCGCGGCCTCGATGCTGGGGGACTTCTCGGACCCTCGGCTGCGTATGGTGAGTCTCCGTAGGAACTCGTTCTTCTGCGCTCCTGTGAACTACGGCGTGTCCGTCTCCACGGCCCCCTACGTGGCCACACTGAACGATGACGCATATCTGGACTCCCACTGGGCCGAGGCAGTCGTCACCGCATTCGAGAGCAACCCCGAGGCAGGTTCGGTCGCTTCGCTGATCGTTCAGGCAGGTGATCCGGGCCTGATCGATTCTGCCGGCAGTCACGTGGACCTCTGGGGGCGCGCGTCCAACCTCCTGTGGGGCTCGTCACTGGATGCGCTGTCCGGCGGAGTGCGCCCGGTGTTCTCCGTGTCGAGCTGCTGCGCCGCCTACCGGCGAGAGGCGTGGGAAGCGGTCGGCGGGCTGGACGAAGATTTCACGGCCTATCTGGAGGACGTCGACCTGGGGTTCCGGATGCAGTTACTCGGGATGACCTGCCTGCTCGACCCGTCCTGCCGCGCGTACCATTACGGATCGAGCACGCCCACCCCATCGTCCTACAAGGCGTTTCTCATCGAGCGCAACCATGTGTGGAACGTCGTCAAGAATTTTCCCACTGCACTTTTGGAGCGCCACGCGCTGTCCATCATGAAAGCCAACTCACGCCCGGTCGTGCTGCAGAACGGGAGCTCCGTGCGGACCCTTCTGTCGGGCAAGATGGCTGCCGCCGCTCTCTGCCGCAGAATGCTGGGAAAGAGGAAGTCCATCCAGCGGTCCCGGCGTATCTCCGTAGCAGCTCTGGAATCTCTCCTCATGCCGATGAGTCCACCGGTGTGCAAGCTCTAGGCGCTTGTCAGAGCCAGCCCTGCCGACGGGCCTCGCGGACTGCCTCGATGCGGTTGCGGGTGCCCGTCTTGCCGATCGCCGACGACAGGTAGTTCCGTACGGTCGACTCCGACAGGTGCAGCCTGGCTGCGATGTCGGCGACCGTCGCCCCGTCCACCGCGGCGCCCAGCGCGTCACGCTCCCTCGCCGTGAGCGGGTTCGGCCCTGCGCCGAGTGCCACCGCGGCCAGTGCCGGATCGATGACGGTCTCGCCCGTCAGCACCCGCCGGATCGACCGTGCCAGGTCCTCCACCGGCCCGTCCTTGACGAGGAACCCGGCCGCCCCGGCCTCCATCGCCCGACGCAGGTAGCCCGGCCGGCCGAACGTGGTGAGGATCAGCACCCGGCAGTCGGGGACCTCCCGCGCCAGGTCCGCCGCGGCGTCCAGGCCGCTGCGGCCCGGCAGTTCGATGTCCAGCAGGGCCACATCGGGCCGCGAGACGAGCGCGGCGTCCACGATCTCGTCCCCGCGCCCCACCTGCGCCACCACCTCGATGTCCGGCTCCAGGCCGAGCAGCAGCGCGAGGGCGCCCCGCATCATGCCCTGGTCCTCCGCGAGCAGGACACGGACGGACTTCGCCGGTCTGTGGTCGCGGAGCATCTCGTCCATGACCTCAGGCTACGGCCGTGACCGGCAGCTCGGCCGTCACGCGGAACCCACCGTCCGGCACCGGGCCCGACTCGAGCGTTCCCCCCGCCGCGCCGAGGCGTTCCGCCAGCCCCCGCAGACCGCTGCCGCCGGAAGTTCCCGCGGGGTCGGGGCCCCGGCCGTCGTCGGTGACCGTCAGGCGGGCCCGTTCCGCCGTGCCCGTCAGTGCGATCACGCAGTGCGCCGCCCTGGAGTGGCGTACGACGTTGGTCACCGACTCCCGTACCACCCAGCCCAGCAGCGCCTCCGCCTCCGGCTTCAGCAGGGGACCCGACAGCCGGACCTCCGGCTCGATGCCGGCCGTGCTCAGAGTGTCGCGTGCGCGGCCCAGCTCGGCGGTCAGGCTGCCCTCGCGATAGCCCGTGACGGCCTCGCGGATCTCCGTCAGGGCCTGTCGGCCCACCGCCTCGATGTCGGAGATCTGCGTGAGCGCCGCGTCCATGTCCCGCACTCCCAGGCGGCGGGCGGCCTCCGCCTTGACCACGATCACCGACAGCGTGTGACCCAGCAGGTCGTGCAGATCGCGGGAGAAGCGCAGCCGTTCCTTCTCGACGGCGCCGCGCGCCAGCTCCTCCCGGGTGGCGCGCAGCTCCCGTACGGTCTCGGAGAGCCTCAGCACCGCCGCCGTGACCATCGACGAGATGAACGTGCCGTACACGACGCTGATCGCACCCCAGCCGTCGCGCCACGCGGCGACCGCACCGGCGGCGACACAGAGCGGAAGGACCACCCACACCAGCTGCCGGCCGCGCAGGACCGCGCCGACGGCGAGGCCGAGGAGCGGGAAGAAGAGCAGCCAGTCGCCGCCGTAGCCCGCGGCGAGGGCGAACGTGACCCCGGCCAGTGCCGCCAGCGCCCAGCGGGAGGCGGCGGCGGACTCGCGCCTGCCGCTGTTGAAGGCGAGGAAGACGACGGCGATGTAGAGGGAGTTGAAGGCGAGCAGCCCCAGACCGCCGATCCACGGACTGGGCGTCTCGCCCTGGAGGAGGTGGGACACGGCGCCCATGCCCATCAGCAGCCACGGGAGCATGGCGAACCCGCTGGGTGGCCCTGCGTGCACGGGCCCACAGTCGTGAAGCGTCTTGGAAACGGTCATGGCGCCGACGCTACGGATTGGGGAGCCGGCCCGGCAGATGCGCATGTACGGTCCCGGCGGTGACAAATGTCCTGGCGGTGCGGAGTCGGGGCGTTCGCCCCGCCGTCCTGGGCAGCCTGCGCAACGGACGCCTCGGCGCCCGTACGGCTGCCGAGGCGTCGGGACCGAGCCGGCTCCGCCCCCGGGGCAACGGAGCTGACATACCGTCAGTCGTCTTCACAACGTCCGGAGGCCGCGCTATACATAGGGCCATCGGCCTAGAACGCGTTCTAGAACGGGCTCGCCGGGCCGGTCACGTACGACCTCGGTGCGGCCGACGGTGCGGACGGCCGTGCCGAGGTCTCCGGGACCGAGGTCTTCACACCGAAATCTCCGCACCGAGGCCTTCCACTCCTCGAGGAGCAGCAGCCCCATGCCCATTGACGTCGCCAGGGCCGTCGCAGCAGAGCCCCGCTCCACCACCATCGCCTGGGACCACAAGGACATCCAGCTCTATCACCTGGGCCTCGGCGCGGGCCGCCCCGCCACCGACCCCGACGAGCTGCGCTACACCCTGGAGTCCAGGCTGCACGTGCTGCCGAGCTTCGCCACCGTCGCCGGGGCGGGCATGGGCGTCGTCGGCGGAATGTCCGCGCCCGGCCTCGACATCGACCTCGCGTCCGTGCTCCACGGCAGTCAGCGTGTCGAACTCCACCGCCCGATCCCCGTCAAGGGCACGGCCACCTCCCGCTCCCGGGTCGCCGCTGTCCACGACAAGGGCAAGGCCGCGGTGATCGTCCTGCGTACCGAGGCGGCCGACGACGACGGACCGCTGTGGACCTGCGACGCGCAGCTCTTCGTACGCGGCGAAGGCGGCTTCGGCGGTGAACGCGGGCCCTCCCGACGCCTCGAACTCCCCGCCCGCCGGCCCGACCGGACCGTCGAGCGCGTGATCCGCGAGGACGCAGCCCTGCTCTACCGGCTGTCCGGTGACTGGAACCCCCTGCACGCCGACCCCGAGTTCGCGAAGCTCGCCGGGTTCGACCGGCCGATCCTGCACGGATTGTGCACCTACGGGGTGACGCTCAAGGCGGTCGCCGACACGCTCCTCGGCGGCGACGTCACCCGCATCCGTTCGTACGGCACGCGGTTCGCCGGAGTGGTCTTTCCCGGCGAGACGCTGCGCATCCGGATGTGGAGGGACGGGGGCCGGGTCCAGGCGTCGGTCACCTGTGCCGACCGGGACGACGCGCCGGTACTTGCCGACACCCTCGTAGAGACCATGTGACAGCCTGCTGAAGGGACCCCGCCATGCGCGCAGCCGTAGTGCACGAGATCGGGCAGGACAAACTCGAAGTCCTCGACGACGTCCAGGCCGTCGGATTCGGCCCCGGCAAGGTGAAGATCCGGGTCCGCGCGACGGGCCTGTGCCACTCCGATGTCTCCGCGATGAACGGCGTGCTGCCGCAGCCCGCGCCGTTCATCCCCGGTCACGAGGGCGCCGGCGACATCCTCGACGTCGGCGAGGGGGTGCAGGGCCTCGCGGCCGGCGACCGGGTGCTGATGTGCTGGCTGCCCGCCTGCCGGGTCTGCCCGGCCTGCAAACGCGGCCAGACCCAGCTGTGCCTGGCCGGCTTCATGAACGCGGGCACCCCCAACTTCCGCAGGCCCGGCGGGGACGTCTTCGGCTTCGCCGGTACCGGCACCTTCACCGAGGAGGTCGTCGTCGACGCGGGCTGCGCGGTGCCGATACCCGACGACGTGCCCTTCGACATCGCCGCGCTCATCGGCTGCGGCGTCACCACCGGACTCGGCGCGGCGATCAACACCGCGAAGGTGGAAGCCGGTTCGTCCGTCGCCGTCATCGGCTGCGGCGGCGTCGGCATCTCCGCGATCCAGGGCGCGAAGCTCCAGGGCGCGGCGCAGATCGTCGCCGTCGACCCTGTGGAGTCGAGGCGTGAAGCGGCCCTGCGGTTCGGTGCCACCGAGGCGGTCGCGCCCGACGGACTCGCCGACGCCAAGCAGCGCATCACCGCCGGCGAGGGCTTCGACTACGTCTTCGAGGTCGTGGGCAGGTCCGCGACCGCCCGCACCGCCTACGAGACGACCCGGCGCGGCGGGACGCTGTGCATCGTCGGCGCCGGCGCGATGGACGACAACCTGCAGCTCAACATGTTCGAGTTGTTCTTCGACGAGAAGCGGATCCTGCCGTCGATGTACGGCGGCGGCGACGTGCTGCGCTCCTACGAGCGGGCCATCGCCCTGTGGCGGGCCGGCCGGATCGACCTGGCGGGCCTCATCACCCACCGAGTACCCCTCGCGGGGATCAACGACGCGCTGGACCAGATGCGCAGCGGTGAGGCGCTGCGCACATGCATCGAGCTCTGACCCGTCTTCGACCCCGTCTCCGGTGGATCTCCGAGAGGACTGCGCATGCCACATCCCCCTGAGGGCCCGCTCGCGGGCCTGAGCGCGATCGTCACGGGCGCGGGCCGCGGCCTCGGCCGGGCGGAGGCCCTGGAACTGGCCCGGCTCGGCGCGGCGGTCGTCGTCAACGACTACGGGCAGCCTCGTCGCGACGGCTCCGGCGAGGCCTCCGCCGCACCGGCGGAAGAGGTCGCCGCCGAGATCCGGGCGGCAGGCGGCCGGGCCGTCGCCCACCTGGGCGACGTCGCGGACTTCGAGTCGGCCCGCGCCCTGGTCGACACCGCCGTACGCGAGCACGGCAAGCTCGACATCCTCGTCAACAACGCGGGGATCCTGCGGGACCGGATGATCTTCTCGATGAGCGAGGCCGAGTGGGACGCGGTGGTACGGGTCCACCTCAAGGGCCATTTCAACACCACACGTTTCGCGGCAGCACACTGGCGCGAACGCTCCAAGGCGGCGGGCGCGCCGGTGTACGGCCGTGTCGTCAACACCTCCTCCGAGGCGTTCCTCGCCGGCTCGGCCGGTCAGCCGAACTACGCGGCGGCCAAAGGCGGCATCGTCGGCCTGACCACGTCGACGGCGCTGGCGCTCGCGAAGTACGGCGTCACGGCGAACGTCATCTGCCCCCGCGCCAGGACACGCATGACGGAGGACGTCTTCGCGGGCTTCGCGGAACCGGAACCGGGCCACCTCGACGCACTGTCACCGGAGCATGTGGCACCGCTCGTGGGCTATCTGTCGTCGCCGTCGGCCTCGGCCGTCAACGGCCAGTTGCTGGTCGTGCACGGCGGCATGGTGGCCGTGGTCGAACGGCCACGGGTGGCGGCGAAGTTCGACGCGTCGAAGGAGGCGTTCAGCTTCGAGGAGCTGGAGGGGGTACTGGGCGCGTACTACGAGGGGCGCCCGGTGGGAGAGACGTTCGCGGCGGGGGAGGTGCTGGGGCTGAAGCGGGGGTGAGGCCCCCATGCCGCCGGGCGGAACTGGCCCGCCCAGCAGCCCACTTGGGCCCCTTCAGCCCCCGTCCGCCGACGACGGCCTCCGGTGCCGCCCCTGCGCCGGCGCGGACGACTCGTCCCGCGCCGCCGCACCCCCTCGGTGTTTGCCGCCACCGGCACCGTCGCCCCGGCCCGCGCCCGCGGGCTGCGGGCGCTCGTGGGTCGCGTCGGTTCGGGCTTCAGACATGTGGGAAGTCACCCCGTTGTAATCGCTGCGTACAGGTGTCGCAGGGCGCCCGGCCACACCTGCGGAACCGTGACGCGGTAGCCCCGGCCCGTGAGTCTAACCACGGGTGCTGCGGCCGCTGAGCGGCGCCTGCTGCAAGGGAACCGGCCTGCGCACAAGAGGACTCCGGGAGCCCTCGCATGGTTCCCCACCTGCGGCTTCCGGTTGTGCCGGTTCTGTGGCCGTCGCGTGAGGAGAGGTTTCTGCAGACTCGGCCGCGAACACTTCGGACGCCGCCGCGCGAGCCACACCGCACGGCATCGACTGGGTGACGTAAGGGAGTTGCAGCACACCCTCCCGGCTCCACATGCCCGCCCCGGCCAACCATCCCTCGGGCACCGCCAGCTGATGGAGACGACGGCCCGAGGGCCGCCAGACGCCCACCCAGCTGCCCGCCGCCCCGTCGATGCGCAGGGCCACCGCGCAGCTCTCCGGCATCAGCACCTGGGCCGGCTGCACGGCGAACGGCGTCACCAGTGCGTCCGGCAGGCGCAGGCTCTCCGGGAAGCGCACCGGCCGCAGGCTGCCCAGTACACCCCAGCCGAGACGTTCGTCGCCGGGGCCCGGCGCGTTCGAACGGATCATCAGCAGGCCGCTGTCGGCGTCCGCGAGAAGCAGCCGGTCGTCGCTGTCCTCCGTGATCTGCAGCAGCGGTGTCACCTCGCCGCCCCGCGCCAGGTCGACCGCGACCGTCTTGACCGGGCCGCCGTCCGGCTGCCGGCGGTCGAGCGCGAGCAGCCGCCCCGTACGGTCCAGCCAGGCGCCACCCGAGCAGCGCCCCGGCACGTCGGCGAGATGCTCGGGCCCGAACGCCCCGCCCGCCACCAGCCAGATGCCGGTCGAACGTTCGCCCGGGGCCAGCGCGTACGCGCGCACGCCGTCCGGCGAGGGCGGCAGCAGCCACAACTCCTCGGCGGTGACCGCCCCGAGAGGCAGCTCGCCGGTCGCCGGTCCGGTCGGGTAGAGCAGGGAGAACGTGTGGCGCTCCGCGACCCGCCGGCGGATCAGCACCCGCCCGTCGCTCAGCGGCAGTACCTCCGCCTCGCGCTCCTCGGGCTGGTGCAGCGGCAGCGTGACCGCGTACGGCTCGGGTCCGTCGAGGGTCCAGCGTTCCGGGTACACCGCGTCGCCCGTACCGGCGAGGCGGGCGCCGTACGTCCCGTCGGCGGTGATCGTGAACCCGGCGTCCGTCGCGGCACCCGCAAGCCCCGTCGCGGTGTCCGCCCCGGTGCTCGCGAGCCCCGTCGCGGTGTCCGCCGCAGAACCCGCAAGCCCCGCCGCCTCCCCGGCTTCCGGGACCTCCGCGCCGTCCGCGCCCCCTGGGGCCTCCGGGTCCCCCGCGCCCTGCGTACGTTTCTTGGTCGCCACCGCCCCGTTCTCCGTGGCGGTTTCGACGGCACAGGCTGTCATCGATGCCTCACCTCCGGCCACCGAAGCTAGGTATCGCACTTCCTGCCGAACAACACGAGACACGTGTCTTCACACATAAGGGTGGCCATGCCCTGGTTTGCATGAGAACGGGAGGGCGGTTGTGCTCGGGGTTGCGGCCGCGCTTAAGGTAAGGGCCCCCTAAGTCCGGATCAGGAGCACGCCATGTCCCTTCGCCGTCGCGGTCCCGCCGTCGCCGCCCTCGCCCTAGCCGCCGCCCTCTCCCTCGCCGCCTGCGGCACGGGGGGCGATGCGGGCAAGGGCGCGGAAGCGCCGGCCGGCGACAGCGGCAAGAAGGTCGCCCAGGGCGGCGAGGAGTTCGGCGACGCGGCGGAGAAGACCGCGGCGATGGGCACGGACGCGCAGCCCGGAGAGTTCCCGCGCACCATCACCCACGCCCTCGGCACGACCGAGATCGAGAAGGCACCCGAGCGGGTCGTCGTCCTCGACGTCGGCGAACTGGACAACGTCGCCTCCCTCGGCGTGCAGCCCGTCGGCTACGCGCCCACCGAAGGCGACGACGGCATCCCCGGCTACCTGAAGAAGGAAGCCGGCAACCCCAAGAGCGTCGGCACCATCAACAGCCTCAACCTCGAAGCCATCGCCGCCCTCAAGCCCGACCTGATCCTCGGAAGCCAGCTGCGCGCGAGCGACAAGTACAAGGAGCTGTCCCGGATCGCCCCGACGGTCTTCTCCATCCGCCCCGGCTTCACGTGGAAGGAGAACTACCTCCTCAACGCAGCGGCCCTCGACAGGACCGAGGAGGCCAAGACCAAGCTCGAGGCGTACGAGAAGAAGGCCCAGCAGCTCGGCACCGACCTCGGCGACAAGAAGCCGACCGTCACGATGCTCCGCTACATGCCGGACAAGATCCGCCTCTACGCCCAGGCGTCCTTCATCGGCACGATCCTGCGCGACGCGGGCGTCCCGCGGCCGAAGAACCAGCAGATCGAGGACCTCGCCGTCGAGATCAGCCCCGAGAAGATGGACCAGGCCGACGCCGACTGGATCTTCACCGGCGTCTACGGCGACCCGTCGAAGACCAAGCGGGACACCGCCGAGTCCAACCCGCTGTGGAAGGATTTGAAGGCCGTCAAGGCCGGGCAGGCCGAGAACGTCCCCGACGAGACCTGGTACCTGGGCCTCGGCGTCACCGCCGCCGACGAGGTTCTGGACGATCTGCGCGGCCACCTCGTCAAGTAGGTGCAGGCTTCCGGGACGGGCGGGGCAGGTAGCCTTTGCTGCGTGCCCCGTCTGTCTGAAGTCATCGCCGCGCTGGACGCCCTCTGGCCCCCCGAGCGGGCCGAACAGTGGGACGCCGTCGGCACCGTCTGCGGAGACCCCGACGCCGGGATCACCCGCGTGCTGTTCGCCGTCGACCCCGTACAGGACATCGTCGAAGAGGCGGTGAAGCTCGGCGCGGACCTGGTCGTCACCCACCACCCGCTCTATCTGCGCGGTACGACGACCGTCGCCGCAGGCCACTTCAAGGGCCGCGTCGTGCACACCCTGATCAAGAACGACATCGCCCTGCACGTCGCGCACACCAACGCCGACACCGCCGACCCCGGCGTCTCCGACGCCCTCGCCGGCGCGCTCGACCTCCGCGTCGTCCGGCCCCTGGTGCCCGACCCCTCCGACGCGAGCGGCCGACGGGGCCTCGGCCGGATCTGCGAGCTCGACCACCCCGAGACCCTGCGCGAGTTCGCCGCCCGCGCCGCGAAGCGCCTGCCCGCCACCGCGCAGGGCGTCCGCGTCGCCGGCGACCTCGACGCGCCGGTGCGCACGGTCGCCGTCAGCGGCGGCTCCGGCGACAGCCTGTTCGAGCAGGTACGGGCCGCGGGCGTGGACGCGTTCCTCACCGCCGACCTGCGCCACCACCCGGCGTCGGAGGCCACCCAGCACTCACCTCTCGGGCTGATCGACGCCGCGCACTGGGCCACCGAATGGCCCTGGTGCGAACAGGCCGCGGCACAGCTCGACGCAATCTCCGACCGGAACGCCTGGGACCTGCGGGTCCATGTGTCAAAGACGGTCACCGACCCCTGGTCCTCTCACCACGATTCCTCTGGAGCCCCCAACTGAACGCCGCGCCCGCCGACCAGATCCGACTCCTCGACGTCCAAGCCCTCGACATGCGCCTGTCGCAGCTGGCGCACAAGCGCAAGTCGCTGCCCGAGCACGCCGAGATCGAATCGCTGAACAAGGACCTCACGCAGCTGCGGGACCTGCTCGTGGCCGCGCAGACCGAGGAGAGCGACACCGCCCGCGAGCAGACCAAGGCGGAGCAGGACGTCGACCAGGTACGCCAGCGCGCCACCCGCGACCAGCAGCGCCTCGACTCCGGAGCCATCACCTCGCCCAAGGACCTGGAGAACCTCCAGCGCGAGATCGTCTCCCTCGCCAAGCGCCAGGGCGACCTGGAGGACATCGTCCTCGAGGTCATGGAGCGCCGTGAGTCCGCGCAGGAGCGCGTCGCCGAACTGACCGAGCGGGTCTCCTCCGTGCAGAGCAAGGCCGACGCCGCGACCGCGCGCAGGGACACCGCTCAGGCGGAGCTCGACGCCGAGGCCGCGTCCGTCACCAAGGAGCGCGAGGTCGTCGCCGGCTCCGTCCCCGCGGACCTGATGAAGCTGTACGAGAAGCTCCGCGTCCAGCAGGGCGGGGTCGGCGCGGCCCGGCTGTTCCAGCGGCGCTGCGAGGGCTGCCGGCTGGAGCTGAACATCACGGAGCTCAACGAGGTCCGCGCGGCCGCGCCCGACACGGTGCTGCGCTGCGAGAACTGCCGCCGCATCCTCGTCCGCACGTCCGAATCGGGGCTGTAGTGCCTGCACCGCGCGAGTTCGTCGTCGAAGCCGACGGCGGCTCCCGGGGCAATCCCGGTCCCGCCGGGTACGGCGCGGTCGTCCTCGACCCGGTCACGGGCGAGACGCTCGCGGAGGCCGCCGAGTACATCGGCGTGGCGACCAACAACGTCGCCGAGTACAAAGGCCTGGTCGCCGGTCTGCGAGCGGCCCATGCGCTCGACCCGGAGGCGATCGTCCGCGTACGGATGGACTCCAAGCTCGTTGTCGAGCAGATGTCCGGCCGCTGGAAGATCAAGCACCCGGACATGAAGCCGCTGGCCGCCGAGGCCGCGCGCGTCTTCCCGCGCTCGCAGGTCACCTACGAGTGGATCCCGCGCGAACGCAACAAGCACGCGGACCGGCTCGCCAACGAGGCGATGGACGCCGGCAAGAAGGGCAAGCAGTGGGAGCCGTCGCGCTCCACGGCGGCGCTCGACGCGCGCGATGCCGGGGCGGCCCGTGTGGTGGGCGACGCGGCGGCGGGCGCGGCCAAGGCACGGGCGGCGCTGGGACGGCCGAGCGTCGGCGCGGGCGCGGCGGCCGCGGCGGGGTCCGTCGGCACGCTGGAAGCGACGGCGCGGCCCGCGGTCACGGCTGAGCCGGCCGCCGGTTCGGCCGCCGGGGCTACTGAGCCGGTTGCCGGGGCCGGCTGGGCCGCGCCGGACCTCGGCGTGCCCGCGACCTTCGTCCTGCTCCGGCACGGCGAGACGGTCCTGACCCCCGAGAAGCGCTTCTCCGGCAGTGGCGGCAGCGACCCGGTGCTGTCGGCCGTCGGCCGCCGCCAGGCCGAAGCGGTCGCGGCGTCACTCGCGGCGCGCGGCACGATCCAGCACATCGTCAGCTCGCCGCTGCGCCGCTGCCGTGAGACGGCGGACGTGGTCGCGGCGAAGCTCGGCCTCGACGTCAGCGTCGAAGAGGGCCTGCGCGAGACCGACTTCGGCGCGTGGGAGGGCCTGACGTTCGCGGAAGTGCGGGAGCGGTATCCCGACGACCTGGACGCGTGGCTGGCCTCCCCGAAGGCGGTCCCCACGGGCGGCGGCGAAAGTTTCGCCACGGTGGCGCGGAGGGTCGCGGCGACCCGCGACAAGCTCCTGGCCCGCCACCAGGGCCGCACGGTCCTCCTGGTCACCCACGTGACCCCGGTCAAGACCCTGGTCCGCCTGGCGCTGGGGGCGCCGCCGGAATCCCTGTTCCGCATGGAACTGTCGGCGGCGTCGCTGTCGGCGGTGGCGTATTACGCGGACGGGAACGCGTCGCTGCGGCTGTTGAACGACACGTCTCACTTGCGGTGAGGGGTGGGGCGGGGCGGGGGCCGTGCCCCTGCGGGGCTGTTCCCCTCCCCGCCCCTTCCCGCAACCGGGACAAGCCCCGGCCCCCGGCACCGCGCTCCGCACGGAGCCTCAATCCCCTACGGCCTGGTGGCCGCGGGAAGTCCCCCTGACGGGCTGAAAATGCCGATCCATGATTCAGCCCCGCCGGCGGGCCCCTCAACCCCCGCAGCCGTCAGGAGGGCACTCTCAGCCCGTAGGCGTGTTCCCGCCTGGCTCCGCCGGTGGGTGGGCATCTCCAGCCCGCCGCGGGCTCTGGGCGCCGCCGCGATGAGGGGGCACGTCCTGTCTGGCCCGTAGACGTGTTCCCACCTGTCCCCGCCGGTGGGGGCATTTCAAGCCTCGCCGGCGTTTGAGGCGCGGGGTTCGGGGCGGAGTCCCGACAGGACCGGCCGCACCACGACCGGTCGGCGTTTGTGGCGTGGGGCTCGGGGCGGCGCGCCGAGGAGCGGGCGCGTTCCCGCCTGGCTCCGCCGGTGGGTGGGCATCTCCAGCCCCGCCGGCGTTTGAGGCGCGGGGTCCGGGGCGAGCCCCGACAGGATCGGCCGCACCAAGCCCCGCCGGCGATTGAGGCGCGGGGGCCCGGGGACCGCCTCCCCGGGAGAACGTGCGCAGCCACGCCCCGTGCTCAGCGCCTCAGCGCGTGGTCCCGAGCTGCGCCGCCTCGCGTGCCAGGGACTCGACGCGTGCCCAGTCACCGGCCGCGAGGGCGTCCGCGGGCAGCATCCATGTGCCGCCGACGCAGCCGACGTTCGGCAGATCCAGGTACGTCGGGGCCGACGCGAGCGTGATGCCGCCCGTCGGGCAGAAACGTGCCCGGGGGAGGGGGCCCGCAAGAGACTTCAGGTACGGCGTGCCGCCCGCCGCCTCGGCGGGGAAGAACTTCATCTCGACCACGCCGCGCTCCAGCAGCGCCACGACCTCCGACGTGGTGGAGACGCCCGGCAGGAACGGCACTCCGGATGTCCCCATCGCGTCCAGCAGGGCGTCCGTCCACCCGGGGCTGACCAGGAACCGTGCTCCGGCCGCCACCGACGCCGCCACGCCCTCCGCCGAGATGACGGTGCCCGCGCCGACGACCGCGTCCGGCACCTCCGCCGCGATCGCCCGGATCGCGTCGAGCGCGGCCGGTGTCCGCAGCGTCACCTCGATCGCGGGCAGGCCGCCCGCGACGAGGGCACGCGCGAGCGGCACGGCGTCGGCGGCGTCGTCGATGACGACGACCGGAATGACGGGGGCAAGGTCGAGCACGGAGGTCATACGCCCATCCTGCCCGGAGGCAGGCAACATCCGCAACGAGCGTTGCGCGCTGCGCAACGCTCAGTGGATCTCCGACACCACGACGTCCAGAACCCACGGCTTGCCGCCCTTCGCCGGGGCCTCGGCCTCGACCCTGTAACCGAGGTCCCGCAGCGCCTCGACCAGCGCCTCGGGGTTCTTCGGCGCGGCGCCCGCCTCCAGCAGGCTCCGTACGATCCGGCCCTTGGTCGCCTTGTTGAAGTGACTGACCACCGATCGCTTCTCGACTCCGGTCGATTCGTCGATCCGCGCATGCAGGACCCGCACCGTCGCGGTGCGCCCCGCCACCTCCCCCTTCGGCCTCCACGCCGCCGCGTACGCGGACGAACGCAGGTCCAGCACCAGTCCGTTCCCGGCGGCCTCCGGAAGGACCGACTCCATCGGGCCCCGCCAGTACGCCCCCAGTGCGCCGAGCCCCGGCAGCTTCACGCCCATCGAGCAGCGGTACGACGGGATGCGGTCACCGATCCGCACGGCGCCCCACAGGCCGGAGAACACCAGCAGCGACTGCCGGGCCCGTCGGCGCGTCGCAGCGTCCAGCGTGGCCAGGCCCAGTGCGTCGTACAGGACGCCCGTGTAGATCTCGCCCGCCGGGCGCGTGCCCGCCGTCCGCAGCTCCACGTTCTTCGCGATCTCGCCGCGCAGCCCCTCGCTCAGGCCGAGGACCTGCTGCGCCTTCGCCTCGTCGGCGACGCACAGCTCGACCAGCTCGTCCAGCACCGCCGCCCGCGCTTTTGCCAGGCCCGGCAGCGACAGCGACTCGGGCTTCAGCGGGGACCCGCGGCCGGAATCGGCCTTGCCCTCCGACGGCGGCAGCAGCACGAGCACGACAGGTCTCCTTCACGGCGTACGGGGGAGGGGGTGCGGCCCCCGCGCCAGCCTACAAAGCGGCGAGCCCCTCAAAATGCCACGGCCCCCGCCCGGCCCTACGCTCGGTCCATGCCCCGCCGCCAGACGAACGTGACCGGCGCAGCCGAGGCCCCGCTGCGCGCCGCCCTGTGTGAGCTGCGCACGACTCTCGACGTACCGGGTGACTTCCCGGCAGCCGTCCTCGCAGAGGCCGAGGCCGCCGCCGTGGCGCCTCGGCTGCCTTCGGAGGACGCCACGGACATCCCCTTCTTCACCATCGACCCGCCCGGCTCCGTCGACCTCGACCAGGCGATGCACCTGGCCCGGCGGCGCGGCGGCGGCTTCCGCGTCCACTACGCGATCGCCGATGTGGCCGCCTTCGTGGCGCCCGGCTGTGCGCTGGACGCCGAGGCCCACCGCCGCGTACAGACCCTCTACTTCCCCGACGCGAAGGTCCCCCTCCATCCGCCCCGCCTCTCCGAAGGCGCCGCCAGCCTGCTGCCGGACCAGACCGCGCCCGCCCTGCTGTGGCGGATCGATCTCGACGCCGAGGGGCGGACCGTCGCGGCTCACGTGCGCCGGGCGCTGGTACGGAGCCGGGCCAGGCTCGACTACGACGGCGTCCAGCGTCGGATCGACTCCGGCAGCGCGGAGGAGCCACTCGCTCTCCTCAGGGACATCGGGACCCTGCGCGAGGCGCTCGAGGTCGAACGCGGCGGGATCTCCCTGTCAGTGCCCGAGCAGGAGATCGCGCAACGGGACGGCGGATACGTGCTCGAATACCGGGCGCCGCTCCCCGCCGACGGCTGGAACGCCCAGATCTCGCTCCTCACGGGCATGGCGGCCGCCGAGCTGATGAGTGCCTGTGGCAGCGGGATCCTGCGCACTCTCCCGACCGCCCCCGACGGCGCGGTGGCACGGCTGCGCCGCTCGGCGACGGCGCTGCACGTCCAGTGGCCGCACCACGTCTCGTACGCGGAGCTCGTCCGCTCCCTCGACCCGCACGAGCCGCGCCACGCCGCCTTCCTCCAGGAGTGCACGACCCTGCTGCGCGGCGCCGGGTACACGGCGTTCACGGGCGGGGTGCTGCCGGTGCCGGCCGTGCACGCGGCCGTCGCGGCCAAGTACACGCACTGCACCGCGCCGCTGCGGCGGCTCGTCGACCGTTACGCGGGCGAGCTGTGCGTCGCGGCCGTGGCGGGGCGGGAACCGCCGCACTGGGTGACCGCCGCCCTGGACGCGCTCCCCAAGGAGATGGCCGAGGGGTCGCGGCGGGCCAACACCGTCGAGCGCGAGTGCGTCGACATCGTCGAGGCGATCGTGCTGCGCGAGCGCGTCGGCGAGCTCTTCGACGGCGTCGTCGTGGACGTGAAGGACAACGATCCGGCGGTGGGCACCGTCCACCTCGAGGACCCGGCGGTCGTGGCGCGGGTCGAGGGCGACGGCGCGGCGCTGCCCCTGGGGGAGCGGCTGCGGGTACGCCTCGCGGAGGCGGACCCGCTCCGGGCGAAGGTCCGGTTCACGCCGGCGTGACCGGAGCCTTTCCCGCACACTCCCCGTTCGTCACCTCCCGCAGGGTCTTGGCGAAGGCCCGGGCGTCGTCGGCGTGCACCCGCACCGTGCGGACCGGCCGCTGTCCGCCCAGCAGACCGACGTGGACCACCGGCTCGGACAGCTCCAGCGTCACCGACGTCTGCGAGGCGACCTGCAGGTCAAGTTCGCCGTCCCGTTTCTCGTGGGTGAAGCGCAGTTCGTGGCGGACGTCGGCGATCCGCTCCAGCGGTATGAGCAGGTCCACGTGCCCGGCCTGGCGGAGCCGCAGCGTCTTCGCCGACAAAACGTGGGGGCGGGTGACGGAGGCGGCCTGGATCCCGAGCATGAACAGCACCGTGTAGACGTCCAAGACGAGCAGCACGGCGTGCACGGCCGGCCAGTGCCTCAGCAGATACGACACGGCCACGGTCTCCACGACGCAGACGAGCGTGAAGCCGTACATCAGCGCCGCCTGGTCGCGGGCGTGCCCGAAGGAACGGTCACCCGGTCCGACGCCGTGGCGCCGCCGCGAGACCCAGAGCCACAGGCTGTACATCAGCCGCAGTTCATGCCCCACGAGCCGCAGCACGGATACGGGCACCAGCTCGGACACCGCCTCCCGCCGGGTCAGGCCCTTCCTGCGCAGCCGGAGATAGGCGAACCCTTCGGCGGCGAGCAGCAGCGCCATGGCGGCCTCGGCGACGGCGAGCACGGCCATCGGGATGCGTACCCCGCCCACCAGGCATGTCGCGAGCAGCACCTCCGCGGGCAGCACCGCGTACGCGATCGTCCGCAGCGCCTTCAGTAGCAGGCTCACCGGACACGCTCCACGACCAGTTCCAGAGCACGGGTCAGTACAGCGGCCTGCGCGGGGGAGAAGTCCGCGAAGAAGGCATCCATGAAACCGGCTCCCGACGTGCCCGGCGCCTCACCGGTGTCCAGACGGACCCCGACGTCGTCGGGCAGCATGTCGGCGAGCGTCCGCGCCGCGCTCTCGACCCGCGGGTCGGCCGGATCCACCTCCGCGAGGGCGTCGAGCTCCTCGTACAGCGCGTACGCGCGGTCCACGGCGCCGGGGGCCTCCATCATCCGCCGCATCTCCCCCATCAGGCGCTGCTGCTCCTCGTGCGGTGCCACGGTGTCGATCAGCGCCAGCAGCTCGCGGTCCCTGGCGGCGATCGACGGCTCCGGCCCCGGCCGGTCGGCGGAGGCGCGAGCCATGTCGGCGAGCAGCGCCGCCAGCTGCGGCGACACCGGCCCCTCCGCGGGCAGTTGCCCGCTCCGGGCCTGCTCGAGCAGCGGGGTCAGCCGCTCCCGTCGCTCATGGATCAGTGCCTCCTGCCGCCCCAGGTCGGCATCGAGCTCCTCGAGCACCTCGACAAGATCGCGGCCCCGGTCGTCGGCGAGCACGTCCCGCACCTCGTCGAGACCGAGCCCCAGCTCGGCGAGACGCCGGATCCGCGCGAGGAGCACCGCGTCGCGCAGGGTGTAGTCCCGGTACCCGTTGCCCCGGCGCACCGGTTCGGGCAGCAGCCCCAGATGGTGGTAGTGCCTGACGGCCCGCGTGGTCACCCCGACGAGCGCGGCGATCTCTCCGATTCGCATGCCACCAGTAGAAACGTTGACGCTGCGACAAGGTCAAGCTCGCCGGAACGGCAGGTAGCATGGTCGACACGGCAGACGAGCCGGGCGGGCGGCCGCGTGAGGATCGGCAACGATCTTCCCGAGGAACGTCCGGGCTCCACAGGGCAGGGTGGTGGGTAACGCCCACCCGGGGTGACCCGCGGGACAGTGCCACAGAAAACAGACCGCCGGGGACCTCGGTCCCCGGTAAGGGTGAAACGGTGGTGTAAGAGACCACCAGCGCCTGAGGTGACTCAGGCGGCTAGGTAAACCCCACCTGGAGCAAGGTCAAGAGGGGCCGCCTCTCGCAAGAGGGCGGTCCTGCGCGGACGCATGAGGGCTGCCCGCCCGAGTCCGCGGGTAGACCGCACGAGGCCGGCGGCAACGCCGGTCCTAGATGGATGGCCGTCGCCCCGACGACCGCGAGGTCCCGGGCGCACAGAACCCGGCGTACAGCCCGACTCGTCTGCCGCCTTCGCGCCGGCCCCCGGCCGTCCCGGGTCGGTCGCCGTGTTCAGTCGGCCTCCTGATGCCGATCCTCCGGCTTCTGCGACTGCGGCTCTGACACGTGTGCGGAGCAGCGGGGATTTCCGCACGGATCCGGGACCCATACGGGAACGAATACCCCGAGGGACTTGTGCTTCTTGATCGTCGCCGTAACGGGCTGCCTGCAGACGGGGCACTTGTGTGACGCCTGCGTACCGCCCTGACGCATCACTTTGACCATTTCTTTACGATAGGTCCTTACCGGCGAGTCGGGCAGTGGTCTCCTCATTCTCCTTTGCCCTCGGGCGGTCGGCCGCGGGCGGGCTCGGCATCGCGTTCGGCCTTGGCGGGTCGTCGCAGACTCATGGTGATGGAGATGGTCAGGACCACGACGATCACCCCGAGGCTGATCGGCGACGGGATTTCGGGAATTCCGGTGCTGATCATCTTGTGCGACGCCTGAAGGATGAGCTTCACGCCGATGAAGGACAGGATGACCGCAAGGCCCTTGTTCAGGTAGCGGAACCGGTCGAGCAGCCCCGCGAGCAGGAAGTACAGAGCCCGCAGGCCGAGAATGGCGAAGGCGTTGCTGGTGTAGACGATGAAGGCGTCGTCGCTGACCGCGAGTACGGCCGGAACGCTGTCCACGGCGAAGATCAGGTCGGCCGCCTCGATGGCGGCCACCACCGCGAGGAGCGGCGTGGCCATGAGCTTGCCGGCCTCCTTGACGAAGAACTTCGGGCCCGCGTACTCCTCACGTACCGGCATGACCTTGCGCAGCAGGCGTACCGCGAAACTCCGTCCCGGATCGAACTTCTCGTCCTCCTCCCTGAGAATCTTGTAGCTGCTGTAGAAGAGGATCGCCGCGAAGGCGAACAGCACAGCGGTGAAGCGACTGACCACCGCCACCCCGAGGGACAGGAAAATTCCGCGGAAGAGCAGTGCGCCGATGACGCCCAGAAACAGCACCCGGTGCTGATACTCCCGTGGCACTTTGAAGTACGCGAAGATCAGCGCGAAGACGAAGAGGTTGTCGACCGACAGGCTCTTCTCGAGAAGCCATGCGGTGGTGTATTCCGTTCCCGCCGTCGGGCCGAGGACCAGAAACACGACGACGGCGAAGACGATCGCGAGGCCGATCCACAGTCCGCTCCAGAGCGCCGCTTCCCTGAATCCGATGACATGGGCGCTGCGGTGGGACAGCAGGTCCACCGCCAGCGACAGCACCACGGTCGCGGCGAAAGTCCCCCAAAGCCAGAACGGCACATCGAGCACGCTGAATCCTCACCGTGGTTCCGCGGGCTGTCTCGGGCCTTATACAGGAGTGTGCGGCATTTCGCCCCGTGGCGCGCCGGGACAAGGAGTGCCGGCGGCAGAGACCCGTCGCCCGGAGGGTCAAGCGATGGCAAATATGGGCATACCGCTTACGGGTGTTCATTCCGCGGGAAGGCGGCCGTCATGGTGCAGGAACTGCTGGCAGCGCTGGCCGTGGCGGGCGCGGGCGCAGTCATGTATGTGCTCAGTGCTGCGCGGGTCGTCAAGCAGTACGAGCGAGGGGTGGTCCTGCGCTTCGGCCGGCTGCACAGGCAGATACGCAACCCCGGATTCACCATGGTGATCCCGGTCGTCGACCACATGCACAAGGTCAACATGCAGATCGTGACCATGCCGGTGCCCGCGCAGGACGGCATCACCCGGGACAACGTCACGGTCCGCGTGGACGCCGTCATCTACTTCAAAGTCGTCGACCCGGCCGACGCGATCATCCGTGTCGAGGACTACCGCTTCGCCGTTTCCCAGATGGCGCAGACCTCGCTGCGCTCGATTCTCGGCAAGAGCGAACTGGACGATCTGCTCTCCAACCGCGAGAAGCTGAACGAGGGCCTTGAACTGATGATGGACAGCCCCGCCGTCGAGTGGGGCGTCACCATCGACCGCGTCGAGATCAAGGACGTCTCCCTGCCGGAGACGATGAAGCGGTCGATGGCCCGGCAGGCCGAGGCGGACCGTGAGCGCCGGGCCCGCGTCATCAACGCCGACGCGGAGCTGCAGGCGTCCAGGAAACTGGCGGAAGCGGCCGGTGTGATGGCCGATCAGCCCGCGGCGCTGCAGCTGCGGCTGCTGCAGACGGTGGTGGCCGTCGCCGCCGAGAAGAACTCGACTCTGGTCCTGCCCTTCCCCGTCGAGCTGCTGCGCTTCCTCGAGAAGGCCACCCCGCCCCAGGTCGCACAGGCGGCCCAGGCCGCACAGAAAGCGGTCCGGGCCGCCGCCCCGAAGCCGGAGAGCCCTCCGACCGCCTTCGACGGACCCGCACCCGAAGCCGTGCCTGACAAGGAGCGCCTCGCCCCTGCGTGAGGAACCGCCCCCGCGGAGGTAGGGGGCGCCGGCCCCAGGACCTCTCATTCGGATCGCGCCGAGCCAGGCCTGATCGAATCGCGCCCACACTGATCCGGCCTGAGTCAAACGAAAGACCCTAGCCTTCGATGTCGAGCGCCGTCCCGTAGAGCCGCTGCACCGTGAGGCGGATGACCACGCGGCGTTCCGCGACCTGCTGGGTCAGGAACGCCGCCGGGTCCTGCGGCTTCGCGGCCTCCGGCAGCATCGAGAGCAGTTCGCGTCCCACCGCGTCGCCCGGCTCGGTTGTGACGGCGGAGACCTCCGCCTCGCCCTCCGCGACGGCGAACGACCACACGTCGGGGCCCTGCACATGCACGGCGGCCCGGGTATCGCGGCTCAGGTGCTGGGGCTTGACCCGGTCGGCGGTGGTGGAGAACCGGACGACGCGGGTCGCCGGGTCCCAGTGGTAGAGCATCGTCGTCAGGTGCGGATGACCGCTGCGCTTGTTCGTGGCGAGCGTGCCGAACTGCTGCTTGCCCAGCAGGTCGACGAGCGCTTCGTCGGAGAGCGGCCGGGGCGCGGGTCCTTGAGTCATGGTCGCCTCAACTCCCTTGCCCCGTACGGCATTCCCGTCCGCTCGCTCAGCCCCTGCCGATGAACGGCATGTTCGTCGCCAGCACCGTCGCGAACTGCACGTTCGCCTCCAGCGGCAGCTCCGCCATGTGGCGCACGGTCCGCGCCACGTCGCCCGCCTCCATCACCGGCTCCGGCGCCAGTTCGCCGTTCGCCTGGAGGACACCCGCCTGCATGGCCTTCGTCATGTCCGTGGCCGCGTTGCCGATGTCGATCTGGCCGCAGGCGATCGAATACGGCCGGCCGTCCAGCGACAGTGACTTTGTCAGGCCCGTCAGCGCATGCTTGGTCGCGGTGTACGGCGCCGAGTTGGGGCGCGGGGTGTGCGCCGAGATCGAGCCGTTGTTGATGATCCGGCCGCCCTGCGGAGTCTGGTCCTTCATCTGGTGGAACGCCGCCTGCGCGCACAGGAAGGCGCCCGTCAGGTTGGTGTCGACCACCTTGAGCCACGCCGAGTACGGCAGGTCCTCGAAAGGGATGCCACCGGGGCCGAACGTGCCCGCGTTGTTGAAGAGCAGATCCACCCGGCCGTAGTGC
The DNA here is from genome assembly GCF_040613325.1 of Streptomyces sp. NPDC006283. Lineage (NCBI taxonomy): Bacteria > Bacillati > Actinomycetota > Actinomycetes > Kitasatosporales > Streptomycetaceae > Streptomyces > Streptomyces sp. NPDC006283. Next base: position 62,751 of record NZ_JBEXRZ010000006.1, read on the forward strand.
TCGCGGACCGCAGCGAAGAGCGCGGTCACCGCTTCCGGGTCCGTTACGTCCGTCGGTACGCACAGTACGTCGGCGTCGAGGCCGGCGAGCGCCGCGGTCTCCTCGAGCGTCTCACTGCGCCGTCCGGCGAGTGCCACTGCCCAATTCGGGCCAATGCGCGAACCGGTGGCCGTGTCCTGCCCGCTTTGTGCCAGTTCCAGTGCCACGCTCCGGCCGATGCCGGAGCCGGCACCCGTCACCACGGCAATCCTTCGTGCAGCGTTCATGGCCCGCAGCGTACGCGTAGGTGACCTCCGCGGATCTCATCCGACCGCCATGCGGATGTCGTGTCCGTGACAGCACGGATTCGTCGGCTCCGACTCCAATGCGACTGACAACAGCCGTCAGGGGAGGGCCATATGACACCCGCGCACCGCACCCACTCGCCCGCACTCAGAGCTGCGGCAGCCCGGCACCTCGGCCGCCGTACCTTCCTCACCGCCACGTCCGCCGCAGCCGCGCTCGCCTTCGCGGTGAACATGCCCGGCACCGCGCACGCCAAGACCATCAACGGCAGGAAGATCACCGAGGACCCCTTCACCCTCGGCGTCGCCTCCGGCGACCCCCGGCCCGACTCCGTCGTACTGTGGACGCGCCTCGCGCCGAAGCCGTACGAATCGGGCAGCGGACTCCCGCAGGCCAATGTCCAGGTCCGGTGGGAGGTCGCGTACGACGCCGGCTTCGCCAAGATCGCGAAACGCGGCTCGGTCACCGCCTTCCCCGAGTTCAACCACAGCGTCCACGTGGAGGCCGTCGGCCTCGAGGCGGACCGCGTCTACTACTACCGCTTCCGCACCGGCACCTGGATCAGTCCCACCGGCCGCACCCGCACCGCGCCCGCCCCCGGCGCCGTCCTCAGCGAACTGAAGCTCGCCGCCGTGTCCTGCCAGGCCTACCACGACGGCTACTTCACCGCGTACAAGCACCTGGCCGACGAGGACCTCGACGTCGTCTTCCACCTCGGCGACTACCTCTACGAGTACGCCGTGAACTCCGCCGGCGGCGCCCGCAACTACAGCGACCGCGTCCTTCCCGCCCACTTCAACCGGGAGACGGTCACGCTCGAGGACTACCGGCTGCGCTACGGCCTCTACAAGTCGGACCCGGACCTGCAGGCCGCCCACGCCGCACACCCCTTCGTCGTCTCCTGGGACGACCACGAGACCGAGAACAACTACGCCGACGAGATCCCGGAGAACGGTGTACCGCCGGAGGAGTTCCTGCTGCGCAGGGCCTCCGCCTACCGCGCCTACTGGGAGAACCAGCCGCTGCGCGCCCCGCAGCAGCCCAGCGGCCCGGACATGCAGCTGTACCGCCGGCTGCACTTCGGGCAGCTCGCGCAGTTCGACGTGCTGGACACCCGCCAGTACCGCTCCGACCAGGCGTACGGCGACAGGGCGCACGTCCCCGGCCCCGAGTCCGAGGACCCGGCGCGCACGATGACCGGCGCGCAGCAGGAGCGCTGGCTGATCGACGGCTGGCGCGCCTCCACGGCCGTGTGGAACGTCGTGCCGCAGCAGGTCAACTTCTCCCAGCGCAAGCTCGACCTCAACGAGGTCGCCAAGGTCAGCATGGACGCCTGGGACGGCTACCCGGCCTCCCGCGACCGCATCCTGGACGGCGCCGAGTCGGCGGGCGTCCGCAACCTGATGGTCCTCACCGGCGATGTGCACGTCGCGTACGCCTACGACATCAAACGCGACTACGAGACGCCCGGCGCCAAGGTCGTGGGCACCGAGATCGTCGCCACCTCCGTCTCCAGCGGCAAGGACGGTGCCGACCGGCCGGCCACCTGGGACACCTACACCCGGGCCAACCCGCACATGAAGTTCTACAACGGCCGCCGCGGCTATGTGACGATCGCCCTCGGAGAGCAGCAGGCGCGCGCCGACTTCCGCACGGTCGGGGCCGTCACCACACCGGGCGCGCCCGTCTCCACGACGGCCTCGTTCGTGACCGAGGCGGGCAACCCCGGTCTCGAGCAGGTGTGACCAGCGGTCGGATGCGACCCCCGACCGGGTCGGGGGTCGCCCGCCCCACTTCACGCGTTCGCGCCGGAAAGGTGTCGATCGATTCGGAGGAGCTGAGAGCATTGGTGTGACAAGAGGATGAGGAGCTGTCGATGCCGGAGAGCGGCCAGAGCACGCAAGGACACATATCCGACGCCGGACCGGCATCCGACCCCTCGCCCCCTGCTGCGCCTCCTGCCCCTCCTGGGCCGTCGGCTCCCGTGGCCCCGGTGGCCGTGGGCGCCGGCGCCGCCCGCCGGGCCGGGCTCGTCGTCACCCTGGTCCTCGGTGGCCTCACCGCGCTGCCGCCGCTGTCCATGGACATGTACCTCCCGGCGCTGCCCGCCGTCACCGACTCGCTGCACGCACCCGCCGCGACCGTCCAGCTCACTCTCACCGCATGCCTCGCCGGCATGGCCCTCGGGCAGCTCGTCGTCGGACCGATGAGCGACAAGTGGGGCCGCCGCGGACCGCTGCTCGCCGGCATGCTCGTCTACGTCGTCGCCACCGCCATCTGCGCCTTCGCCCCGACCGTCGACATGCTCATCGCCTTCCGCCTGCTGCAGGGCCTCGCCGGAGCGGCCGGCATCGTCATCGCCCGCGCCATGGTGCGCGACCTCTACGACGGCGTGGAGATGGCCAGGTTCTTCTCCACCCTGATGCTGATCTCCGGCGTCGCGCCCGTCATCGCCCCGCTCATCGGCGGCCAGGTGCTGCGGATCACCGACTGGCGCGGCATCTTCGTCGTGCTGACCGGCGTCGGCGTCCTGCTCACGCTTGTGGTGGTGAAGTGGCTCGGCGAGACCCTGCCCGTGGAGAAACGGCACAGCGGTGGAGTCGTCGAGGCGCTGCGCACCATGCGCGGACTGCTGGCGGACCGGGTCTTCACCGGCTACGTGCTCACCGGCGGGCTCGCCTTCGCCGCGCTGTTCGCGTACATCTCGGCGTCGCCTTTTGTTGTGCAGGAGATCTACGGAGCCTCGCCGCAGACGTTCAGCCTGCTCTTCGGAATCAACTCGGTGGGCCTGATCGCCGTCGGCCAGATCAACGGAAAACTGCTCGTGGGGCGGGTCAGTCTCGACAAGGCGCTCGGGCTCGGCCTCGCGGTGATCGCCCTCGCGGCGACGGCGCTGCTGCTGCTGACGTCCGGTGTCTTCGGCGAGGTCGGACTGGTCCCGGTCGCGGCGGGCCTGTTCGTACTGATGTCGGCGATGGGCCTCGCGATGCCCAACACGAACGCCCTGGCGCTGATGCGTACGCCGCACGCCGCGGGGTCGGCGTCGGCACTGATCGGCACGTCGTCGTTCCTGATCGGCGCGATCGCGTCGCCGCTGGTGGGGATCGCGGGCGAAGGGACGGCGATGCCGATGGCCGTGGTCCAGACGGCGTGTGCGACGGGGGCGGTGGCGTGCTTCGTGCTGCTGTGCAGGCCGTGGCGCGGGAGGGCGGAGGCGGTCTGAGCAGGCGGGGAGTGGCCGCGCGTAGACTCTCCCGGTGAACGCCGTCGCCGCCCCCACCGCCGAGACCCTGCGCAGCGCCCTCGCCGGGCTGCTGGACGGGCTGCCGCCCACGCAGGCCGCACAGGCCGTCGAGCGGCTGATCGCCAATTACCGGGGCACCACCCCCACCGACGCCCCCGTGCTGCGGGACCGGTCGGACGTCGCCGCGTACGCCGCGTACCGGATGCCGGCGACGTTCGAGGCGGTGAGGGCCGCCCTGGCGGGGCTGCGGGCGGCCGCACCGGAATGGACCCCCGGCACGCACACCGACATCGGCGGCGGCACGGGCGCGGCGAGCTGGGCGGTCGCCGACGCGTGGGACGAAGCGGCGCCGAGCACGACCGTGCTGGACTGGGCCGAGCCCGCGCTCGCACTCGGCCGGGAACTGGCCGTCGCCTCCCATGTGCCCTCCCTCCGCGCCGCCAGCTGGCAGCGCTCACGGATCAGCTCGGCGCTCCGAATCGAGAGCACCGATCTCGTGACCGTCTCCTACGTCCTGAAGGAGCTCACCCCCGCCGACCGCGCCGCGGTCGTCGCCGAGGCCGCCCGCGCCGCCCAGGCCGTGGTCATCGTCGAGCCCGGCACCCCGGACGGTTACGAGCGCATCATCGAGGCCCGTGAGGCACTGATCGCCGCCGGGCTGCGCGTCGCCGCACCCTGCCCGCACAGCGCCGCATGCCCGATCGAGCCCGGATCCGACTGGTGCCACTTCGCCGCCCGCGTCTCCCGGTCCTCCCTGCACCGGCAGATCAAGGGCGGCTCGCTGCCGTACGAGGACGAGAAATTCAGTTACGTCGCAGCGACCCGCTTCCCGGTGGATCCGGCCGGCGCCCGGGTGACCCGCAAGCCTCAGATCCGCAAGGGCCTGGTGCTGCTCGACCTCTGCACCGAGGGAGAGGGCCTGCGCCGGGACACGGTGACCAAGCGGCACGGGGTGCGCTACAAGGAGGCCCGCGGCGCGGCGTGGGGCGACGCCTGGCCGACGGACTGACGCTCCCGGGCCGTCGCACGACCGGCAGGCGAGACGGCTCGTCTCGTTGAATGCTAGATTGCCGTCATGTCCGCGACGAAGGCACCCGACTCCTCCCGGCGCAGCGAACGCTCCCGCCGCGCGATCTACGACGCCGCCCTCGCCCTCGTCGGTGAGATCGGCTACGCGAAGACGACCATCGAGGGCATCGCCGCCCGCGCCGGAGTGGGCAAGCAGACCATCTACCGCTGGTGGCCCTCCAAGGGCGCCGTCCTGCTGGAGGCCTTCCTCGACATGGCGGAGCAGGCCGCCGAGGCCGCCGGCCCCGACGGGTACGTGCTGCCCGACACCGGCGACCTCGAGGCCGACCTCCGCGTCGTGCTGCGCGCCACCGTCGACGAGATGAACACCCCCGTCTACGACGCCCCCGCCCGCGCGCTCGCCGCCGAGGGCGTGGTCAACGCCGACGCCGGCGCCCAGTTCGTCGAAAGGCTTCTCGAGCCCCAGCTCCAGCTGTACGTCACACGGTTGCGCGCCGGCCAGGAGGCCGGGCAGGTGCGCGCCGGGATCGACCTGCGCATCGCCCTCGAGCTGTTCACCGGACCGCTCGCGCACCGCTGGCTGCTGCGCACCCTGCCGCTCACCCACGAGTACGCCGACAAGGTCGTGGACTACGCCGTGAACGGCCTCGCCCCGCGCGGCTGAGCCTGCCCCCGGGCCGCCGGGAAGACACCGGGAGCCACCCCGGTTGGGGACTGTGGCCACCCAGGGAGCAGGATGGTGGGACCATGGGGTGTCCGCGTGGGGCGAGCGTGAGGTGTGAGGGGATAGATGGGCGACGGTATCGGCCGCTTCCGCGGCACGGAGGGCAGGCCTTCCAAGGAGCGCAGGCTGGCGCAGTGGCTGCGCCGCCGCCCCCGGGACACCGATGCGGACGACGCGCAGCGCGAGACCCTGCTCCTGGCCGCCGCCGACGCGGGACTGCCGCTCGCTCCCGCCGCCCATCCGATCGGCTACCGCTGCTCCTGCGAGCGCATCGGATGTCCGACGCCGGCCACCCACCCCGTCTCCTTCGCCTGGCAGACGCAGTCCACCACGGACAGGGCGCAGATCCAGCGCTGGGCACAGGGCCAGCCGGACGCGAACTTCATCACCGCCACCGGCATGGTCCACGACGTGCTCGACGTGCCCTTGGAGGCGGGGCGCAAGGCGCTCGCCCGGCTGCTCGAGCGGGGCATCGACGTCGGCCCGGTGGCCGAGTCCGGCGAGGACCGGATGCTCTTCTTCACCGCCACCCGCGGCACGCCCGAGGACGAGGACGAGTGGTGGCCCTGTGCACTGGACTGCCACCCGGAGACGATGGACGAGCATCCCGGCCTGCGCTGGCACTGCCGCGGCAGCTATGTCCTGGTGCCCCCGGCCCGTCTCCCCGGTGACGGCGACCTGAACGTCGCCTGGCTCCGCGGCCTCGAGCATCCGCTGCCGGACCCGCTGACGCTGCTGGAGACGCTGACCGACGCGTGCGCGCGGTACGCGGGCGAGAACGAGCACGTGGACCACCACGCCGCCGCCTGGCCCCTCGGCCGCTGACCCACCGCCGGGGCGGTTCCGAGCCAGGGGCTCTCAATGCCCCCGGGGCGCCTGCCACCCGCCCGGGGGCGGTGACCACCCTCGGGCGCCAGCCCCCCTGGGCGCCTGCCACCCCCTGGGGCGCTGACCACCAACGAGCGGTTACGACCCCCGGGCGCTTGTCACCCCTCGGGCGGTTACGTCCCCCGGGCGCCTGCCACCGGCTCCGGGCGTCGACCGCCCCTCGGGCGCCTGCCACCCCAGGCGCTTGCCACCCCTCGCGCGGTTACGACCCCCGGGCGTTTGTCACCCCTCGGGTGGTTACGTCCCCCGGGCGCCTGCCGCCCGTCGCGCGGTCACGTCCCCCGGGCGCCGACCGCCCCTCGGGCGCCTGCCACCCTCGCGCGGTTACGACCCCTTCGCAGCGGTGAGTCCCGTCAGCCGGCCCAGTACCTCCACTGCCGGGCCGGCCTCGCCGCCGTTGCCGGCGGGGACGATCACCGCCTGGTTGGAGACCCGCTCCTTGGTGATCGTGGACTTCACCTCGCCGGTCAGCAGCGCCTTGACGTCCGGAACGACCTTCAGCCGGACACCCTTCGCGGCCGTCTGGCGCTCGAAGTTGCGCATCGAGAAGAAGACGAGCGCCCCGCCGTCCTGTGTGGCCAGGCCCAGCGGTGCGTAGTCGCCCGTGTCAAGGGGCTGGTCGATGTACTGGGTCGTCATCCCGAGCACGTTCGCGCTCTGCTTGCGGTTGTCGCGCCACACGGAGGTGTGCGGACCGGGCTTGAAGTGCTCCGGCTTGCCGTTCTGCAGGTACGAGGTGTACTCCTCGCTCAGGTTCCGCGGGGCGACCGCCAGCGCCGCGCTGTCCAGGGCGACCGGCTCGGCGTATCCGTCCTTGTCCGTCTTGAAGGCCGGTATCTGCCGGGGGGTCAGGATGTTCAGATACGCGGCCCGCCAGCCCTCCTTGGCGCCGTTGCGCACGAAGACGAGCACCCAGCGGTTGTCCCCGGCGCCGCCGTCCCGGTCGCGGTTGGAGTCGGTGTCCGCCACGAACCAGCGCGGCCAGCCCGCCTTCTTGGGGATCGTGAACTTCGGGTCCGTCAGTTCCAGCGGCACGTGGTTGGGGTTGCCGTCCGGGAAATTGACCTGCCGGGCCTTGAGGCCTGCCTGGTTGATCGCCCCCAGAGCACCCGTGACATGAGCCGCGTCGAGCGTGGGATCGTAGGCCTTGTCGGCCTTGTTGTAGGCGTCCGTGAACGCCGCGAGCGCCTTCGCGGCCTCGTCCTGTGTCGCCGCCGGGACGACTTCCCGCTCCCCGTGCACCGTCACGCACGCACTCGCCGTCAGGGACAGTACCGCCGTCGCCGCGAGCCCCGTCGCCGCCCGACCCAGCCTTCTCATCGGTTGCCTTCTGCTCCTCGACCCCCATGGACCGTCCGAACCCTACCGGGGCCCGCAACTGGCCGGGCGCGGGGACCGGATACAGCGCCCACACCGTGATCTCGCGGTGGCACGGAGCGGGGCTCGTGCGGGTCGCTCCAGCAGGCGGGCGGCGTTGCGGCACGGCCGTGGTCCGCACGGCCCGCCGCCGGAAGACCGCCCGTCCCCGAACCGGGATGCTTGAATGCCTGCGTGAACGAACTCGACGCGCTCGGCGTACTCGACGTCCTGAACGTCTTCTGCGGCGGAGACGGGCGGCACGGCAACGCCCTCGGTGTCGTGCGCGACCCCCGGCGCTTCCCCGACCGTGAGTCCCGACAGGCGCTCGCCGCCGAACTCGGCTACAGCGAGACGGTGTTCGTCGACGACCCGGAGCGCGGCGTCGTCGACATCTACACCCCCTCCGTACGGCTGCCCTTCGCCGGACACCCGCTCGTCGGCACCGCCTGGCTGCTGGACCTCGAGGCGGTCAATCCGCCCGCCGGGGAGGTGTGGGCGCGGAACGACGGTGAATTCACCTGGATCAGCGCCCGCGCCGAATGGGCGCCGCCGCGGCGGCTCGAGCAGTACGCGTCACCGCAGGAGGTCGACGCGCTGCCCGCTCCGCCGCCCGGTGAGGGCTGGCTGTACGCGTGGGCGTGGCAGGACGAGGCGGCGGGCCGGGTGCGTGCCAGAGCGTTCCCGCGGCGCGGGGACCTCGTCGAGGACGAGGCGACGGGTGCCGCGGCGCTGCTGCTGACCGACCGGCTGGGTCGCGCCCTGAACATCACCCAGGGCCAGGGGTCGCAGATTCTCACCGCCCCCGGCCCTGACGGCATCGTCGAGATCGGTGGTCGCGTACGGCTCGCGACGCCCGCTCCCACGCCCACGGCGCCCGCTCCGGCTGCCGCGTCCCTGGCCCCGCGGATGACTCTCCCGCGCGGCGAGCGGACCCGTCTGCCCCATGCGGTGACCGCGCCCGGCCTCACGCGCTGAGGGGGAACTCCCGCTCCAGCGCCCTCAGAATGGCGACGTTGTGGTCGAAGGCGAGCCGGCACTCCTCGACCATGCGCTGCTTCTCCAGGTCGTCGGCCTCCACATGGTCCAGCAACTCGCGGTAGGTCCGCTTGAACGCGGCCGGGTTGGGGATCTGCTCGAAGACGTAGAACCGGACGCCGTCGCCCTTGCGGTCGAAGCCCCAGGTCTTCTCCGCCATGTCGCGCAGCACCTGGCCGCCGGACAGGTCGCCGAGATAGCGGGTGTAGTGGTGCGCCACATACCCGGCGGGCCAGGTCCGTGCGCACTCCTCGATCCTTGCGGCGTACGCGGCCGTGGCCGGCAGTGGCATGAGATCCTCCGGCCGGCTGTCCGCACCCCGCAGATGCAGGAGGTCGCGCTCCAGCTCCGCGGTGCGCATCAGCTCGGGCCTGATGAACGGACCGGCGACCGGGTCGTCGGCCAGCGACCCGGCCGCGGCCTCCAGCGCCCGGTACACGAACCACAGCTCCTCGGTGTAGCGGGCGTACGCCTCGACGCCCAGCCGGCCGCCGATCAGGTGGTCCATGAAGGGCGACATCTGCACCGTGGTGTGGCGCTCGTGCGAGGCGAGACGGATCAGCGTCGAGAAGGGCGTGCCGGTTGCATCCACAGCGGGCCTCCAGGGACCGGAGAGGACGGGAACGCTCGGTGCTGCTGCCACCACCGATCCTGCTGCTCGGGCTCCCCCGAGTCAAAGCGTTCCCGACGATCTGTCGGTAAAACGGTACCCACCCCGGGGCTCAGGGCAACGTGAGAATTTCGGCCCCCGTCGCGGTCACCGCCAGCGTGTGCTCGAACTGCGCCGTGCGCTTGCGGTCCTTCGTCACGACCGTCCAGCCGTCGTCCCACATGTCGTACTCGTGCGTCCCGAGCGTGAGCATCGGCTCGATGGTGAAGGTCATCCCCGGCTGGATCACGGTGGTGGCGTGCGCTGCGTCGTAGTGCGGGATGATCAGTCCGGAATGGAACGACGAGTTGATGCCGTGGCCGGTGAAGTCGCGGACGACCCCGTAACCGAAGCGCTTGGCGTACGACTCGATGACCCGGCCGATGACGTTGACCTGGCGACCCGGCTTGACCGCCTTGATCGCACGGTTCAGCGCCTCGCGGGTGCGCTCCACCAGCAGCCGTGACTCCTCGGCGACGTCACCGCAGAGGTACGTGGCGTTGTTGTCGCCGTGCACGCCGTTGATGTAGGCGGTGACGTCCAGGTTCACGATGTCGCCGTCCCGCAGGACGGTGGAGTCGGGGATCCCGTGGCAGATCACTTCGTTGATCGAGGCGCACAGCGACTTGGGGAACCCCCGGTAGCCGAGCGTCGACGGGTAGGCACCGTGGTCGCACATGAACTCGTGCGCGACACGGTCCAGTTCGTCCGTCGTCACGCCCGGGGCGATGTGTTTGGCGGCCTCCTCCATCGCCTGCGCGGCGATGCGCCCCGCGATGCGCATCCGCTCGACGGTCTCCGAGTCCTGGACCTCGGGCCCTGAATACGGGGTCGGCGCGGGCTTCCCGACATACTCGGGGCGCCGGATGTTGCCGGGAACGGAGCGGGTGGGAGAGAGCTCCCCTGGTACGAGCAGCGACTGGCCAGACATGGCAGCGAGTCTAACCAGGCCGGCTGGGGCAGCATGGCCTGAGAGGAAGGAGCCGACGATGGCCCTGTTCAAGAAGCGCACGGTGGGCAAGCCGGGCGAGTGGTACTACTGCCTGCAGCACAAGAAGGTCGAGGAGGGGCCGGAGTGCCCCGCCAAGGACCGCTTCGGGCCTTACACGTCCCGCGAGGAGGCGACGCGGGCGATGGAGACGGCGCAGGAGCGCAATCTGGAGTGGGAGACGGACCCCCGCTGGCACGACGCCGGCGACCGCCCACCGGCCGACTAGCACGCGTCGCCGCCTGCGTGTGCGGCCGCCGCGCGGAGCCCGTCCTCGCTGCGGTCTCCTCCCGGAATCGGGGCTAGCCCTGGACCTCGGGTTTGCGGGGGCAGGTCACGGAGACCCATGCTCCAGCAGCCTCGGAGCCTTGGGCAACGGAATCACCAGCGTGCCGGCGGCGGGGACGTCAGCTGGTCCGCCAGCCGCGACAGCCGGTCCCGCAGCCGCGAGCGTCCGCGCGGCGCGGGCACGCTGTTCTCGCCCGCCGCCGCGCTCACCAGGTGCTGCACGGTGTCAAGGTCGATCTCCGAGGCCCCTTCGGCACGGTCCGGACCCGGTACCGTCAGCGCCTCGTGGGCCAGCCCGTGCACCTCGGGGTCCCCGCCGTCCAGCGACAGCACCGTCGCACCCGCCCGCCGGGCGTCGTGGAGCCGCTCGAGCAGGCCCTCGTCCGGCGACTCGGGCGCCACCACCAGCAGCGTCTCCCCGCGTCCCGCCGCCTCGAGTCGGCCGAGCCCGACGGCCAGATGCGCCGGGTCGGCGGTGCGCACCCGGTGCCGCACGAGGGTCGGCGCCAGCTCGGGCTGCCCGGACCAGGTGGCCTCGTCGACGAGATGCGCGGCCAGGTGCCACGGCTCGTACGCCTCGGTCCCCACCAGCAGCAGCCCGCCGCCCCGCGGCACCACGGACGCGCGCAGCACGCCGGCGAACCTCCGGGTCGCCGCGGGCCACTGGGTCCCGGCGAGGACTTCGCGCAGCAGCGCGACGCGTACGGCATCCATGGCGCAGCATCCTGCACCCGAGCCCCCCGGCGCGGGGCCCGGTCGGTCCCGGCTCACCCGATCGGGAGGTTCGGGTCCCGAAGTAGGGTCGCCTCATGACTACTACTGGTACTGACAGTTCAGGGACCGCGCCCAAGGCCCCGGCCAAGGATCCCTGGGACCTTCCGGACGTCTCCGGCCTCGTCGTCGGTGTTCTCGGCGGCACCGGCGACCAGGGACGCGGTCTCGCCTACCGGCTGGCCAGGGCCGGCCAGCAGGTGATCATCGGTTCCCGGGCCGTGGAGCGCGCCGAAGCCGCGGCGGAGGAACTGGGCCTCGGCATCGAGGGCGCCGACAACGCCGAGTGCGCGCGGCGCAGCGACATCGTGATCGTGGCCGTGCCGTGGGACGGGCACGCCAAGACGCTGGAGACGCTGCAGAAGGAGCTTGTCGGCAAGCTCGTCGTCGACTGCGTCAATCCGCTGGGCTTCGACAAGAAGGGCGCGTACGCGCTCAAGCCGGAGGAGGGCAGCGCGGCGGAGCAGGCCGCCGCCCTGCTGCCCGACTCGCGGGTGACGGCGGCGTTCCACCATCTGTCGGCCGTGCTGCTGCAGGACGAGTCGATCGAGGAGATCGACACCGATGTGATGGTGCTGGGCGAGGTCCGCGCGGACACCGACATCGTGCAGGCCCTGGCCGCCCGGATCCCCGGTATGCGCGGTGTGTTCGCCGGCAGGCTGCGCAACGCGCACCAGGTCGAGTCGCTGGTCGCCAACCTGATCTCGGTCAACCGTCGCTACAAGGCACACGCGGGGCTGCGCGTCACCGACGTGTAGGGCGCGCCGGGGCATGAGGGACACTGGACGGGTCAGAAAGCCCCCGGCAGGACCCGACAGGAGCCGTAACCCATGCCCCGCCTCGCTCTCTACTCCCTCGCCGTCTGCGTCCTCGCCGTGGTCGCGGCGGTGCTCTCCTTCGTGCAGGGCATGTGGTTCGGGATCGTGTGGGTGCTGCTCGGCGGGCTGTCGTCGAACATGGCCTGGTACTACTGGCGCCGGGCGAAGGCGGAGCGGGCCGCCGCCGGGTCAGCCTGACGCGGCGCAGAAGTCGTTCTGTCCGTTCCAGAACTCGAACAGGTCACGTCCGCAGAAGATGCCGAGCTCGTCCACTCCGAGAGCCCCCATGATCCCGTGGATCGCGTCGAAGAAGACGGCGTTGACCTCGGGGATGAAGAGGACCACGAAGACGATGATCAGGCCGAACGGTGCGATCGGCTCCACCTGGCGGCGCACCTTGTACGACAGCCAGGGCTCGATCACGCCGTAGCCGTCCAGGCCGGGGACCGGCAGGAAGTTCAGGATCGCGGCCGTGACCTGGAGCATCGCGAGGAACGCGAGCGCGAAGCGGAACGCGGTCGGCACGCCGTCCAGCGCGCCCAGCCAGAACGGGGCGGTGCACACGGCGGCGAACAGCACGTTCGTCAGCGGGCCCGCCGCCGAGATCATGCTGTGCTTCCAGCGGCCCGAGATGCGGCCCCGTTCGATGAAGACCGCGCCGCCCGGCAGACCGATCCCGCCCAGGATCACGAAGACGACCGGCAGCACGATGCTCAGCAGCGCGTGCGTGTACTTCAGCGGATTCAGCGTCAAGTAGCCCTTGGCGCCGATGGAGATGTCGCCGCCGTGCAGCGCGGTGCGGGCGTGCGCGTACTCGTGCAGGCAGAGCGACACGATCCACCCGGAGACGACGAAGAGGAAGACGGCGAGACCGGGGCTGGCCGCGAAGTCCGTCCACACCGCCCAGCCCGTCACCGCCATCACCGCGGCGATCCCGAGGAAGACGGGACTGATGGCGCGGTCGCTGTGGCGCCTGGCAGCGGTGGTCATGGACGCGGCTCCTGACGTGCGGCGGGGGACGTGCGGCGAGGGACGTGCGGGGTGCGGAGTAGACCGTACCGGTGACACGCGGGGAACGTCCTGGGGCCGTTCCCGGTTCCTGCTCCTGCCCCGCCCGAGCTTCGCCGACACGGGCACCGGGACATGAGCTGCACTGGTTGCCGTACGAGGAGCGCGGCGCACTCGCGCCGGTCGGCCTCCGTCCTGAACCGGCCGCGCCGCCATACGAGTTGATGCTTGGGGCCGTCGACAACGGGCCGCCGACGCCGAGTCGGCGGCCCGCCCTGCCGAAAGGTCAGGCCCTGGCGTAGTCGCCGAATCCGTACCAGTCGAGCATCACGCACGGCTCGTCGCCGACCACGTACGCGTCGTGGCCCGGCGCGACGCTGATGAACTGGCCCTGCCCCACGTCGGCGCTCTCGCCGTCGTCCATGGTGATGGTCATCCGGCCGCTGACGACATAACCGACATGTGACGCCATGCAGCTGTCCGTTCCCGCGATGGGCTTGACGTGCGTCGACCAGCGCCAGCCCGGTTCGAACACGGCCCGGCCGACCGGCCCCTGCTCCGTGTTCAGGAGATCGAGCTTCCCCTTCCCGTCCTTGAACGCACGGGTCTCATCAGCCGAGTCGAAGGTCCTGCTCACGATTCCAGCCATGATCTTCCGCCTCCTGGCGGGCCATTGCTGTGTTCCCGAGGCCATTTCCCACGTTACGCCGCCCACAACGCCGACAGCCCGCCGACGGGGGAAGATCGGCGGGCTGTCGTTGGTGCCGGAAGTGGCTCAGTGGAAGCTGTGCTCCTCGGCGGGGAACGCCCCGCCCGCGACGTCGTCGGCGAACGCCTTCGCCGCGTCCGTGAGGGTCTGCCGGAGGTTCGCGTACTGCTTGGTGAAGCGCGGCACCTTGCCGCCCGTCAGGCCCGCCATGTCGGTCCACACGAGGACCTGCGCGTCGGTGTCGGCGCCCGCGCCGATGCCGATGGTCGGGATCTGCAGCGACCTGGTGACCTCGGCGGCGAGCTCCGCGGGCACCAGCTCCAGCACGACCGCGAAGGCACCCGCGTCCTGGGCGGCCTTGGCGTCGCGGATCAGCCGGTGGGCGGCCTCGTCGCTGCGGCCCTGCACCCGGTAGCCCATGGTGTTCACGGACTGCGGCGTCAGGCCGAGGTGCGACATCACCGGGATGCCGGCCTGCACGAGCAGCTCGGTCTGGCCGAGCGAACGCTCGCCGCCCTCCAGCTTGACCGCGCCGACGCCCGCCTCCTTGACCAGCCGGGTCGCGTTGCGCAGGGCCTGGACCGGGCCCTCCTGGTAGGCGCCGAAGGGAAGGTCGCCGACGACGAGGGCGCGCTTGGTGCCCCGTACGACAGCGGCGGAGAGCAGCGTCATCTCGTCCATCGTGACGGGCACGGTGGTCTCGTAGCCGAGGTGACAGTTGCCCATGGAGTCGCCCACCAGCACGACGGGAATGCCCGCCTCGTCGAAGACGGACGCGGTCATCGCGTCGTAAGCGGTGAGCATGGGCCACTTCTCGCCGCGCTCCTTGGCGGCGGCGATGTCGTGCACGGTGATGCGGCGCGTCTGCTTGCCGCCGTACAGCGCCTTGCTGCTGTCGGAGGTCTTCTGGGCAGGCTGAAGCGTCATGAGTAATCGGCTCCTTCGTCATCTCGAGGCGCCCTGACGGCGTCCCCGGATCGCCTCCATGGTGGCACTTCATGCCGCCCGGGCGAAAGAGGACCCCGTCACAACCGCCGGAATCCGCCCCCGCCCCCGGCTTCGACGCGCGGGCGCGTGCGTCCGCCCGGTTGAACCACGCCGGCGGTGGCCGTCCGGGGCCCCGGTCCGGGTCGGTCCGCGGCGCGCCGAGTGTGCCCGTTCTGTCACAGCGTCCTCACCCGGCCCGACAGCCGGAACCCGGCGCCCCGCCCCGTCGTCATCGAGGCAGTACGGCCGTCTCAGGACGGCAGAGCTACCACCGGTCATCGCCTAGTGTCCTAGGGGCGGCGGCGAGGCCGGTGTGACAGCAAGGCAGTGAGGACAGCTTTATGGCGCAGGCGTACACGGCGGAAACGGGGAACGACGCAGCGCGGACGCGGCAGACCGGGTCCGGAGCCGGGAGGGTGCGGGCCCTGCTCGAGCGCCTGCGCGGCGACCGCGGCATCTGGCGGCGCGGCGTCATCCTCGCGGTCTTCGCCGTGATCATCGCCCTGCTGATGATCCTGCACGCACAGATCCCCAACCGGCTGGGCAACCTCGGCAGCCTGACAGAGACGTTCCTGCCGTGGTTCGGCGTGTTCGTCCCGCTCATCGCCGTGGCGGCGGTGCTGCGGCGCTCCGCCACGGCGATGATCGCCGTACTGCTGCCGCTGATCGTCTGGCTCAACCTCTTCGGTGGGCTGCTGACCGGCAAGGCCGCGGCGGCCGACGGCGAACTGACGGTCGCCACCCACAACGTGAACGCGGACAATCCGGACCCGGTGGGCACCGCGAAGGAGGTCGCCGCCTCCGGAGCGGACATCCTCGCGCTGCAGGAACTGCCGGGCGGGCAGGTCGCGGCGTACGAGCAGGCGCTGGCGGGGACGTACCGGTATCACGCCGTCGAGGGCACGGTCGGGCTGTGGAGCAAGTACCCGCTGACCGACACCTCTCCCGTGGACATCAAGATGGGCTGGACCCGGGCCATGCGCGCCACGGTGGAGACGCCGGACGGAAGCGTCGCGGTGCACGTCGCGCACCTGCCGTCCGTGCGCGTGAAGCTCGAAGCGGGCTTCACCGCGAACCAGCGCGACAACAGCGCCGACGCGCTGGGGGAGGCGATCGCCCGGGAGCGGACCGACCGGGTCGTGCTGCTCGGTGACCTCAACGGCACGATGAACGACCGCTCGCTGAACGCCATCACGTCCCAGATGCGCTCGACGCAGGGCGCGGCGGGCGACGGCTTCGGTTTCAGCTGGCCGGCGTCGTTCCCGATGGCGCGGATCGACCAGATCCTGGTACGGGGCGTGGAGCCGGTCTCGTCCTGGACGCTGCCGCGGACGGACAGCGATCACTTGCCGATCGCGGCGCGCGTCAAGCTGTGACGTTTGCCGGTGTGATGTTCGCCGCTGTGACGTTCCCCACCCCGCCCTTTGCCGGCGCCGGGCAAGTCCCGCACGCCGAACCGCGCTTCGCGCGGTGGTCGGGGGAAGGGGCGGGGTGGGGAACCTCGGCGCAACCCGCGGTTCATCGGGGGGAACAAAACGTCTGAGAGCATTTGTTCCGAGAACGAACTTACTCGGAAAGGCTCACCCCACATGCCCTTGGCGCTACTCGCCCTCGCCGTATCCGCCTTCGGCATCGGAACCACCGAATTCGTCATGATGGGCCTCCTGCCCAACGTGGCCGACGACCTCGGTACCTCCGTTCCCACCGCAGGCCATCTCGTCTCCGCCTACGCGATCGGCGTCGTCATCGGCGCCCCCCTGCTCACCGCCCTCGGCTCCCGCGTCCCGCGCAAGCGGATGCTGCTGCTCCTGATGGCGCTCTTCACCGTCGGCAACCTCGCCTCCGCCCTCGCGCCGGGCTTCGCGACGCTCATCATGGGACGCGTGCTCGCCGGGCTGCCGCACGGGGCGTTCTTCGGCGTCGGCGCCGTCGTCGCGGCACGTCTCGTACGGGAGCACCGCCAGGCCCGCGCGGTCGCCACCATGTTCCTCGGACTCACCGTCGCCAACATCGTCGGCGTCCCCGCCGCGACCGCGCTCGGGCAGCACCTCGGCTGGCGTGCGACGTTCCTCGTCGTCACCGGCATCGGGCTCGTCGCGATGGCCGCCCTCGCCCGGCTCGTCCCCGACACCCCGCTCGACGCCCACCAGAGCGTCGGCCGTGAACTGCGGGCGCTGGGGAACAAGCAGGTGCTGCTGGGACTGCTGACCGCCGTCTTCGGTTTCGCCGGCGTCTTCGCCGTGTACTCCTACCTCGCGTCGATGACGACCGAGGCGATCGGCCTCGGCGAGTCGTCGGTCACCCTGGTTCTCGCCCTGTTCGGCATCGGGATGACGCTCGGCGCGCTGGCCGCCGGCCCCCTCACGGACCGGGCTCTGCGGCCGACGCTCTACGGCTCGCTCGCCGCGCTCGCACTCGTCCTGGTGGCCTTCCCGTTCACGGTCCACGTCCCGTGGCTGGCCCTGACCACCGTGGCCGTCCTCGGCGCGGTCGGCTTCATGACCACCACGCCGCTGCAGATGCTGGTGATGCGCAAGGCCCAGGACGCGCCGACCCTGGCCTCCGCCTCCAACCACTCGGCCTTCAACCTCGCCAACGCCGGCGGCGCCTGGCTCGGCGGCGCGGCGATCGCGGCGGGATGGGGCTGGACGTCCCCGGCATTCGTGGGCGCGGTCCTCGCCGTAGTGGGCCTCGCCGTCGCGGCGACCGCCGGACTGCTCGACCGCGAACGTACGGCGAAGGGGGTTTCCCGCGTCGTCGCCGCGGGAAACCCCCGTACACCGGAGCAGGTCAGGCCGTCGTCTCGCGCCAGCGGTTCGTGATCGGCAGCCGCCGGTCCTTGCCGAACCCCTTCGCGGAGATCTTGGTGCCCGGCGGGTACTGGCGCCGCTTGTACTCCGCCGTGTCCACCATCCGCAGCGTCCTCATCACCAGCGCCTCGTCGAAGCCGGCCGCCACGATCGCGTCCTTGCCCCGGTCGCGGTCGACGTACAGCTCCAGGATCCGGTCCAGCACGTCGTAGTCCGGCAGTGAGTCGGTGTCCACCTGGCCGGGCCGCAGCTCGGCGCTCGGCGGCTTGGTGATGGAGGCCTCCGGGATCGGCGGGGTCTGACCGCGTTCCTCGGCGGCGCGGTTGCGCCACTGGGCGAGCCTGAACACGGTCGTCTTGTAGACGTCCTTGATCGGCCCGTACGCGCCGACCGAGTCGCCGTACAGGGTCGAATAACCCACCGCCAGCTCGGACTTGTTGCCCGGGGCGAGCACGATGTGGCCCTCCTGGTTGGAGATCGCCATCAGCATCGTGCCGCGCAGCCGTGACTGGAGGTTCTCCTCGGCGAGACCGGTGAGCCCCAGCGAGCCCATGTACGCGTCGAACATCGGCTCGATCGGCACGGTACGGAAGTTGAGCCCCGTCCGGCGGGCCAGCTCGGCGGCGTCGCCCTTGGAGTGCTCCGAGCTGTACTTGGACGGCATGGAGACGCCGTACACGTTCTGCGCGCCGAGCGCGTCGCAGGCGATGGCGGCGACGAGGGCGGAGTCGATGCCGCCGGACAGGCCGATGAGCACCGACCGGAAACCGTTCTTGGCGGCGTACGCGCGCAGGCCGACGACCAGCGCCGAGTACACCTCCTCGTCGTCGTCGAGCCGGTCCGCGTAACCGCCGGTGAGTTGCGCCTCGTACGCGGTCAGCGGCTCCTGCGACAGCACCACCCGGTCGATGCGCAGTCCGTCGTCGACGACGCCGGTGGGGGCGTCGGCCGCGGCCGCGGGCAGATCCAGGTCGAGCACGACGCTGCCCTCCGCGAACTGCGGTGCGCGGGCGATGACTTCGCCGTCCGCGCCGACGACGATCGAGTCGCCGTCGAAGACGAGCTCGTCCTGCCCGCCGATCATCGCGAGATACGCCGTGGTGCAGCCGGCCTCCTGGGCGCGTTTGCGCACCAGCTCGAGGCGGGTGTCGTCCTTCTCCCGCTCGTACGGGGAGGCGTTGACCGAGATCAGCAGCCCGGCCTTCGCGCTGCGGGCGGCGGGGACGCGGCCGCCGTCCTGCCAGAGGTCCTCACAGATCGCGAGCGCGACGTCGATGCCGTGGACCCGTACCACGGGCATGCTGTCGCCCGGCACGAAGTACCGGAACTCGTCGAAGACGCCGTAGTTCGGGAGGTGGTGCTTGGCGAAGCTCAGTACCACCTCACCCCGGTGCAGCACGGCGGCGGCGTTGCGCGGGGCGCCGGCGGGCTGGCCGTACTTCGGCTGAGCGGTCTCCGAACGGTCCAGATAACCGACGATCACCGGCAGTTCGCCGAACCCCTCGGTGTCGAGCCGCCCGGCGAGCGCGCGCAGCGCGGAGCGGGACGCTTCGACGAAGGACGAGCGCAGGGCGAGGTCCTCCACGGGGTATCCGGTCAGCACCATCTCGGGAAACGCGACAAGGTGCGCCCCCTGCTCAGCGGCGTGCCGGGTCCAGTGCACGATCGCCTCGGCATTGCCGACGAGGTCGCCGACGGTCGAGTCGATCTGATTCAGAGCGAGGCGTAGTTGAGGCACGGGCCCAGTGTAATCGTCTTTCTGACGCGATGTCCTGCCGGGCTTGGCTTCCCCCCTCGCCGCCAGGCGTCAGGGGGAGTACCCCCGGCGGGGCTGACAAAGTCAGCCC